>NZ_JABUYD010000022.1:0-69761 GCF_014897515.1 Brevibacterium sp. FME17 | reverse complement strand
ACGCTATTGGATTCTCAAACCACAAACACTCACCCGTCACCACAACCCCCAAAAAAGGGCGTGTACACCAGGGGTGTCAGTTTCAATTTTTCGTTGTCACCCGTGTTCCGTGTGAACCACACCCAAACTGTGTTTGTGCTGGTCACACCCGGTGAAAACTGTTCTAGAAGAACTCGTTTTCTGCGGGGCAACGAGATACTACTCTAGTCCAGGCCTGGCTCGTCGTGCAACTCGAAACCGGAAAACTGACAGTGACGCCCACCACACGTCAGCAAGGGGCTGGAGAAAACGCGGTGGGAGCCTGCTGTTGCCTTGAAATGTAGCGTTCGTCGGAAGACAGCGCGTAACGGGTTGCACCCGCACGTGAGGGAACACGTGAGGGAAACGGGTTGCGCGCGCGTACGGGCATTAGGGCGTCTGAGTTGCTGCAGTCGTGGAGTCAGCGCGTTCGACTCGGTGGAGCCTGACTGTGCTCTAGGAGTCTGACTGTGTTCTACCGCCAGGATGCAGCACGGACCGTTGGGAGACCTTTTACGCGGACCGTTCGAAGGCCCTATATAAGACGATTGTTTATAGGAAGACTTTGTAGAGGCGGTGTACCCGCAGCCTTCAAACCCCCACGTCCACTCTCGTGCTGGGTCCGTAGACACAGCCCCAGCGCGGTCTGGGTATACGAAGTTCAGCCTGGGTATAGGCGGTTCAGCCGAGTCAGGCCCGTCCACTAGGCTTGATTACATGACCTCGGCACCCACAACCTCCCCGCTCGACGTCCTCCACGATGTCTTCGGCTATGACGAGTTTCGAGGACAGCAGCAGGCCGTTGTTGATCAGATCGTGAGCGGTGGCGATGCCGTCGTCCTCATGCCCACCGGCGGCGGAAAGTCCCTGTGCTATCAGATCCCGAGCCTTGTCAGGCCCGGCACCGGCGTGGTGATCTCCCCACTGATCGCGCTCATGGCAGATCAGGTCGCTGCTCTGGAGAACCTCGGCGTGCGAGCGGCGTACCTCAACTCGACTCTTGACTTCGAGGAAGCCCAGAACGTCGAGCGAGCGCTCCTGGCCGGTGAGCTCGATCTGCTCTACTTAGCGCCTGAACGCCTAGTCCTGCCGCGCACGATGGCTTTGCTCGAGCGTGCTCAGGTCGCCTTGTTCGCCATTGACGAAGCCCACTGCGTATCGCAGTGGGGCCATGACTTCCGCAGCGACTACTTGGGCCTGGGAGTGTTGGCCGAACGATTCCCCGATGTTCCACGAATCGCATTGACCGCCACGGCCACACCCGCCACGCATGCGGAACTCACCGAGCGTCTTCACCTCGGCGATGCCCAGCATTTCGTCGCCAGCTTCGACCGCCCGAACATCACCTATCGCATCGAGCCGAAGCAGTCCGGCCGCTCGCAGCTCATCAACTTCATCACCACCGAACATTCTGGTGATTCTGGCATCGTCTACTGCCTATCCCGCCGTGGGGTCGAACAGCTCACTGAGGCACTCGTGGCCCGAGGAATCAAAGCCCTGCCCTATCACGCTGGGCTGCCTTCCGAGGTCCGTGCCGACCATCAGGCTCGATTCCTCCGCGAGGACGGGCTCGTCATGGTCGCGACGATCGCCTTCGGCATGGGCATCGACAAACCCGATGTCCGCTTCGTCGCTCACCTCGACCTGCCCCGCAGCGTCGAAGGCTACTACCAGGAGACTGGTCGTGCCGGACGCGACGGATTGCCGGCCGATGCGTGGATGGTCTACGGCCTCGGCGATGTCGTCTCCCAGCGTCGCCTCATCGAATCTGGCGACGGCGATCGGACCTATCAACGACGCGCGATGTCGCACCTCGACTCCATGCTTGCTCTGTGCGAAACCGTTGATTGCCGGCGCGTGCAGCTTCTGCGCTACTTCGACGAGGAATCCGAACCGTGCGGCAACTGCGACACCTGCATCACACCCCCAGTGACCTGGGACGCAACGGTCGCCGTGCAGAAACTGTTGTCGGCGGTCATTCGCCTCGACCGGGAACGTGGCCAGAAGTTCGGTTCAGGACAGGTCATCGACGTCTTGCGCGGCAATGACAATGAACGCTCTCGCGCGGCCGATCACGAACGCCTCAGCGTCTGGGGAATCGGCGACGACCTCAGTGAGACACAGTGGAAGACCGTGGTCAGGCAGGTCCTCGCCCGCGGTCTCCTGGAATCCCATGGCGACTACGGCGTACTGGTCGTTGGCGAAGCCGCCGGCCCTGTCCTGCGCAGCGAAGTGGAAGTATCCCTGCGAGTGGACCCTGTGAAGAAGTCGGGATCCAAAAAGTCCGGAGCAAAGCGCCGAGGCGGCCCTGAGGTCGAACTCGGGACCGCAGACACAGCCCTGTTCGAAGCTCTGCGTACCTGGCGAGCCGATCAGGCCAAGGAACAGGGCGTCCCCGCCTACGTCGTATTCCCTGACGCCACCCTGTACGGAATCGTCGAAGCCAAACCAAGCACTATCGGCGAACTGGGACAGGTCAGCGGGGTGGGTCTGAAGAAGCTCGAGCGCTACGGACCCGGCGTTCTCGAAGTTCTCGAGTCCAGCGCGGGGTGACCGCAGGCCAACTGTCGGCAGGACTGCCGGCTCGCGATCGTCAGTTCGTCTTATTCAGCGTGACATCGATGGGTGTCTGGTTGGTGAAGATGTCGAAGACAGGGCAGTGGGCGTCCACCGTCGTCTGCAGCTCCTGGTAGGCCTCGTCGCTGTCCGGGCCCGTGATGTCGACGTTGACACGGACTGCTGAGAGTCCGGGCCGCACCGTGTCATCGGCGCCGAAGAGGCCTTGTACGTCAATGTCGCCCTCTGCGCTGACCTCGAGGTTCTCGATTGTCAGCCCCAGGTTGTGCGCGTACAGCCGGTAGACGACGATCTGGCATGAGATGAGGGCACCGAGGGCGTATTCCACGGGGTTCGGTGCCGCGTCATCACCGCCCAGCGGTGCCGGCTCGTCGACGGTGAAGGTGTGCTTTCCTGCTGTGATGACCGAGGACACGGAGCCTTGGGCGCATCCCTTGGCCGAAAACACCAGCTGAGCGTTCTTCGTCGAGCTTGCAATCCGCTCGTTCCAGGCCTGATCTGCCGAGGTCAGTCGTGCGGCGCGATCTTCAGCGCTGATGGCAACGGTTTCGCCTGTGTTGGTGGTGGTTTCTGCTGTGGCGGTCATGTGTACGTCTCCTTGGAGTGGGTGATCATCGTTTGCGTGATCACCACACTAGAAACACAAACTTCCCCGGCGATGGCCGCTCGTCAGATTTCGACGCAGTCCGTCATAGGCACGAAATGAGAGGACGCATTTCGACACGAATCTCATACTTCTGGATGACAACATCGCTGATCAGCGACTTATAGGGCCGAGACATGAGCGAATCCCCACTGCGAAGTCGACTCTCGAAGAGGACCCTCCTCATCTCGGCAGGCGCCGTCCTTGGCATCGCTGCTCTCATCTTCGGGACTGCCGTCGCCGTCGGGCTCACCGTTCCAGGAGTCCGAGCACATTTCGAAAGCCTGATTATCGCTGTGCTGCTCGTCCCGAGCACCGGGACGCTGATTGCGTTGGCGTTCACTCTGCGTCGCCGCGGTCACCGCTTATCAGCCATCGGCTTCCCCCGTCCCACCGCGCGACTCTTCCATCTGCTGTGGCAGGCCCACGCCTCTGTGATCGTTGTGCTCGGGGCACAGCTCCTTGTTTTCGCTGTCACAGGCTCGGAGCCCGTCAGTGACTCATCGACCGACTCGATTGCAGGGAGTGTCGGCCCCATCGCTGCGATCTCGATGTTCGCCGCCGTCGGGATCATCACCCCACTCTAGGAGGAGCTGTTCTTTCGCGGCGTAATCTATGGCTTCGTCCGTGACCACCTCGGGCTGAAGGGGGCAGTTCCGATCAGCACAGTCGTCTTCGCGCTGTGCCACGGTGTGCCGATCCTTCTGCCCTACATGCTTGCGCTGGGTCTTTGCCTCGCGCTGCTGCGGACATTCCACCGCAATCTGTGGGGACCGCTGGGTCTGCACCAGGAATCAACTCGATGGCGTCGGTGGTCCTTCTGCAGGTCGCCTTCAACTGACGTGCATCCTGTCGGACCTCATATCTCAGGGGCGGTGGTGGCCGAACACGAGGCTGGTCTGGGTATGAGCGATCGCGGGGTCCGAGAGATGCTCATTTATAAATGCATTCAGCCCGGCCGGATGGGCCGTGGCGATGTGCACAAGCAGATCTCGCTCCCCCGAAACCTGGAAGACTTCGAGAGTTTCTGGAGCCTGGAGCAGTCCGACGATGACGGCGTTCATCTTCGACCGCCCGACCGGTGACATCCGCACCGAGATCATGCCGAACACGTGCAGACCCAGCGCTTCGAAGTCGATGTCGGCGTGAAATCCTTTGATGATTCCGCGCGACCGCAGGGCGCTGACTCGCCCGGAGCAGGTGGACGGGGCCAGCCCCACTCGGCCGGCAAGATCCTTGTTGGAGATCCGGGCATCGGAACTGAGCTCACGCAGGATCGCCATGTCCACCTCGGCGAGGTGGGAATCCTTCGATTCAGAACGATGGTCGATGATCAATTCCGAATTCACCACAAGAATCCTCTACCTTTGTCGTCATCTATTCGGTTCCATTCGATGGTATCCGTGATCTGGGTAGTCTATGAGGAGACCCGCCGCCACCGGCGATACCGGCTTCGTGCCCGACCAGATGAAGGTGACCCATGACGACTTCAGCACACACCGCCCCGCGCGATCGCGCGGCCTGCGAGCACCTCGATGCCGCGGATCCGCTGCGCGGCTTCAAGGACGAGTTCATCCTCCCTTCCGACACGATCTATCTCGACGGGAACTCGCTCGGCGCCCGGACGAAGGGGGCGGCCGAACGTGCTCAGACGGTCATCGCCGACGAGTGGGGGACCGGGCTCATCCGGTCCTGGAACACCGCCGGATGGTTCGACCTGCCGGCGAAGCTGGGCGAGAAAGTTGCCGGCATCGTCGGTGGTGGGACCGGCAGCACCGTCGTCACGGACACCACCTCGATCAACCTGTTCAAAGCCGCGTCGGCCGCGCTGAAGATGCAGTCCGCAGATGCGCCCGATCGTCGTGTCATCCTCACTCAGCGGGAGAACTTCCCCTCCGATATCTACATGCTTCAGGGCTTGGCGGAGCAGCTTGATGCCGGCTACGAGGTCCGCCTGGTCGATGACGCCGAGGTGAGCGCAGGGTTCCCGAACACAATGACCGACGAGGTGGCTCTCGTGGTTCTCACCCACGTGAACTACCGCACGGGTCGGCTCTTCGACATGACCACGACCACCTCGGAGATCCATGACGGTGGTGCCTTGGTGATCTGGGACCTGTGCCATTCGGCGGGTGCGCTGGAGATCGACTTGGCCGGGTCGGGTGCGGACATGGCGATCGGCTGCACATACAAGTTCCTCAACGGCGGCCCAGGCTCACCCGCTTTCATCTGGGTCTCCGAGGCATTGCAGAATCGTTTCACCCAGCCGCTCTCGGGCTGGTGGGGGCATGCGAAGCCCTTCGAGATGTCACCGGACTATGCTCCGGCCGACGGTATTCGCCGGTACCTGACCGGCACGCAGGGCATCATCTCGATGTCTATGGCCGAGCTGGGACTCGACATCGCCAGCCGGGTCGATATGGCCGCGGTGCGAGAGAAGTCCCTGCAGCTGTCTGACCTGTTCATCGAGCTCGTCGACTCTCGATTGGCCGATCATCCCGTCGAGATCGTCACTCCACGCGAGCACGCCCATCGCGGCTCACAGGTCTCGATCACGCACCCCGAGGGCTTTGCCATCATGAGCGCTCTCATCGAACGTGGAATCATCGGCGACTATCGCGAGCCTGAAGTGCTGCGCTTCGGCCTGACTCCGCTCTACATCGGCTTCACCGATGTCTGGGACACCGTCGAGGCGCTGCGCGACATCCTCGACAACCGGCTCTGGGACGCCCCTGCGCACAAGGTCCGCGGCGCCGTCACGTGATCGGTGTGGCTCAATAGCCTCTCGGCAACCTTCCGGGCGCTGAGCAACCTCGCTTTGGAGTGGTCCCCTGAGGTTGCTCAGCCCGATTCGTTCGCTTATCCGACGCGCCGCTCCCGTCCCGCCAACACGTACGCACCGATCCCGATCGCGCCGATGGCCAAGACCGAGCCGCCGATCGTCACAGCCTGCGGGATCGTCGCGATCGTGCCGAGCACGCCGACGGTGACACCGGAGAACGTCTGCATTCCGGGCCCGAACATCGAATAGGAGCCGATCACTCTGCCCCGAATCTCAGTCGGGGCCTCGAGCTGGATGATCGCCATCTCGGTCGACTCGGCGGTGATCTTGCAGACCCCAGCGAGGACGAGGACCGCCAACGCCAGCCACAGGTGCGAGGTGAACGCGAAGACGATCGCACTCGCTCCCAACCCTGCCGCGGCGACCGCTGCTGCCGCGGGCGTTGGTCGCACCCAGCCTGTGGCCTCGAGGAAGAACCCGCCGAGCACACCTCCGGCACCAAGAGCGAAAAGCAGCAGACCGTAGGTGAAGTCACTGTCTCCGCCGGGGCCGGTGAAGATATCGCCGAAGACCGGCATCGCCGTCTGCAACACGGCCCCGATCGTGATCGAGGCGAGCGCAGCCAGCAAGAGCATACTGATGATCGCCCGGTTGTGGCGGACGTCGACGAGCACCCGCAGTGACTGGATCAGTGTGGTCCTCGCTGCCCGCAGACCACCGCTCCTGGTATGGCCGGTGAAGGGTGTGCGCATGAGGAAAATCGTCAGCGGCAGGTAAAAGACGATGTTGATGAAGATGCCCCACGTCGGCCCGAACGACAGCAGGAGCGCCGAGCCGACAACGGGTCCGAACAGGATGCCGAGGCTGCGGAAGGTCGCATTGATGCGCACGGCGCTGGGCAGCTCGCTGCGTCCGGCGAAGTCGTAGAGCATCATCTGTTCGGCCGGTCCCCACAGGCATCCGGCCAGGCCGTGGATGATCAGCAGCACGCAGGCCTGCCACAGTTGGAGCGAATCGGTGAGGAACAGGATGCCCCAGCACAGGGACACGACCATGAACATGACCTGCCCGATCTGGATGAGTCGGCGGCAGTCGAAGCGTTCAGCCAACGATCCGGCATAAACGGACAGGAGTAGGAACGGCAGCCAGTGGCTGATGAGCTGGAATCCCACGAGGGCCGGGGACTCGAACTTCTGCCACAGCACCCAGTAGGTGATGACGTGCTCAATGTTGTCGCCCATCATCGCCATGCCGGATCCGACCAGATAGGGCGCGGTCTTCCAGCTCCGCAGCACCCCGAACCGGCGCGGATTCGGGGAGGTGTCGGAAGATTCGTCTCGGGTCTCGCTCACCCGCCCATTCTGGCACCACCTGCGTGAAATCAGTGGGTGGTCCCGAACCGTGGAATCCTGACACCGCCGAGGCGGCCCTGGTTCTTTTATGGACAGGGCCCTTGATCTGACCCCTGTATGGGGTCACCGTTGACATGATCAAGGAAGATCAGATGTCAACGACACCGAAGTCATCTGGGTCAAACACACCTCTGGAGAACTGCCCACGGGTTCACCGCAGTGGCAGATCGTCGAGGCCCTCTCCCCTGCCGACGACGAAGCTATAGTGGAGAAGACGCACGGCAACACCTTCGAAAAAACGAACTTCGAGGATGTTCTGGCGTCTAAGAACGTCGAACACCTCATCGTCACCGGCGCCCAGTCCGATGCGTGCGCGAGGTCGACGATCCACGGCGGATTTGCCCGCGGCTGCGATGTCACGCTCGTCTCCGACGCCCACACCACCGAAGATCTCAGCGACTGGAGAGCTGCGCCTCCGGAGAAGGTGGTTGCCCATACGAATCTCTGCTGGGGCTTCGAGTCAGGACCAGGCAGGACCGCTCGCGTCCAGGAAGCGGCTGGGGTCGACTTCACCGCACCGGGCACAGGCGAGTGAGCCGGCGACTCGCGTCCAGACACCGCTCATCGTTTCCTGACATGATGAGTCCATGAGTGATGACACGCGCAGCATCGAACTGACCCGCCTCGCCGAGAACCACTACCGGGCCACGGCCCCAAGTGGTGCGAGCATCGAATTCGGTCGTGGTGAGGGCCTGATGACACCCGTTGAGCTGCTGCTCGCGGCCGTCGCAGGCTGTTCCTCGATCGACGTCGACACAGTGACCAGCAGACACACTGAGCCGACGCGTTTCGATGTCTCGGCCACGGCCGACAAGATCGATGAAGACGGTGCATCTCGAGTCGACAACGTCCACCTCGACTTCGACCTCGCTTTCCCCGACGACGAGGATGGTCGCAAAGCCGATGCGCGTATCGAGAGGCTCGTCGGCCTGTCCCATGACAAGTACTGCACGGTCTCGCGCACCGTCGAGCACCCGACCAACGTGGATTTCAGCATCCGCCGCGGCTGAACTCCACCCTCGCCGCAACCGAGCCTCAGCTTTCGGCCAACCGTTCCCGTTCGACCTCAATCTCGAAGTCCGCAGCAGGCCACTGGGGGTCGATACTCCGCAGCGCATTCAATAAGAGTCGCTGGATCGCCAGACGTGCGTACCATTTGCGGTCAGCGGGGACGACGTACCAAGGCGCCGCCTCGGTCGAGGTGCGCTCGAACACCGCCTGATAAGCCTTCATGTAATCGGGCCACAGGAGGCGCTCATCAACGTCACCCGGGTTGTACTTCCAGTACTTGTCGGGGCGGTCCAAACGCTCCATGAGTCGGTCCTTCTGCTCATCGGGAGAGATGTGGAGCATGACCTTGATAATGCGCACACCCGCCTCGGCGAGCTCGGCCTCGAAGTCATTGATGGCGGCGTAGCGACGCTCGATCTCTTCGTCGTCGGCAAGCTCGCGGACTTTGCCGATGAGCACATCCTCGTAGTGGGAGCGATCGAAGACGCCGATCATGCCAGGCCCGGGCACGCGCGATCGGATGCGCCAGAGGAAATCGTGGGAGAGCTCCTCCTTCGTCGGCGCCTTGAACGCAGCGAGCTCCACGCCCTGTGGATCGACCGATCCGACGACGTGGCGCACGATCCCGCCCTTGCCTGCCGTGTCCATCGCTTGGAGGACGAGGAGAACCGCTGGCCCCGACTCCTCCTCATGATGAGCCGCGAAGAGTCGTTCCTGAAGATCGTCGAGTTCGGGGATGCAGGCTTTGAGGTCCTTGCGTCCGGATTTCTTGTTGCCTTCGTAGCCGGGGGTCGAACGCGGATCAACATCATCGAGCCGAAACCCTTCGCATGCCCGCAGCAGCGACTCCGGATCCTCGGTCCAACTCAGCGCTGTCTTTTCGCTCATGAGTTCATCTTTGCAGGCAGGGAGGTCAGCGTCTATATCTGTGCTGATCTACAAGGGATCGTCGCCGTCAGTCGGGCTTGCGAAACACCGAGGGCAGCTTCTTCATCTTCTTCGGCGTCTCCCGATAAGACCATCGGCGCATCGGCTGTGGAACTCGCCACTGCAGCTTCCACGCCAGCATTCGGAAGCCGAATGCCAGTGCGGCGATGATCAGCGAAACCACACCGCCGAGCAGGTTCAGCGCATCGGCGATGACCGTTAGCCCCGATCCGAAGAGGGCGGGAATCAGGTAGAGGTCGGTGCCGCTGAAGATCGCCGGGTCCTCACTGGCCACCGCATCGCGCATGAGCCCGCCGCCACAGGCAGTCAAAGCCCCCATGAACAGGGCCGCAGAGTAATTCGCACCGGCACCGAGGGCAATCGTCGCTCCGGTGACACTGAAGATGGCGAGCCCGATCGCATCGAAGGTCACAATCCAGATCCGGGCGCGGGAAACGTGTTTGCCGATGAGATAGATGAGCAAGGTGGCGAACAGCGGAGTAGCCAGATAGATCGGTTGACCCAGCGCGTTCGGCACCCGGTCGAGGAGAACGTCGCGGATCATGCCTCCACCGATGCCTGCCAGCAGTCCGAGGACCAAGCCTCCGGTGATGTCGAAGCCGCGCCGGGCGGCCAGGAGGACTCCGGAGACGGCGAAGACGAAGGTGCCGGTGAGGTCGAGTGCGAGAAAGACCGCTTCTTGAATGTCCACGACTGATTCTCCTTCCGACACATCGAGGGCCCGCCCCACGCGCCGGACGGTGCGTGGTCAGCATTGCCGACGCCACGTCTGTCGTTCTCGGCGTCTGGCTACCTCTGTAGTATCAGTGCGCCGGAGCAGTGAGGTGCGCCGAGGTGGAGTGCACGGTGCTCGTCCGGGCAGGAACGTGCTCGCCCGTGCCGGGAACAGGCTCAGCTGAGCTGGAAGTTGTCCGGGTTCTTGTATTCTTCGATTTCGACGCTCGGGCTGCCCTGCCCCTTGAGCAGCTTCGATATCGGGCATCGAGCGTGGGCCCGCCCCGCGTACTTCTCCGCGTCTGCGGCGGAGACGCCTTCGATGGAGATATAGGCTCGAGGTACGAAGTAGAATCCGGCGTTGGACTCACCGTGCAGGTCGACCTCAACGCGGACTCGGGATAGAGCTTCGACATCATTGACGGCCAGCACCACCTTGAGGGTTTCACCGAGGCAGGTGCTCCACGCCATGGCGAGGAACTGCTCCGGGTTGCTGCCCTGATCGGTGTGCGAGGTGGGGGCCGTCGACAGCGTCATACCGTCTTCGACTCGCACTTCACCCGAGGTCCCGCCGAGGTTCTCGACTTTGGCAGTATAGATGGGAGCGCTTGCGCTTCTGGGTTCGTCCGAGTCTCCGCTTGGCGCCTGCGGCTCGGCGTATCCTGGGTTCTCAGTCATTGCACTATGCTACGTCAGCTTGACGGCAAGTTCACTGACAATTTCGTGAACGGGACGAGTCGCAGCAGCGAATCTTCGCTCCCGAATCACCCATCCGGATCGTCGTCGGCTCCGAATATCCGGCATGAGAAGACCATTTCGCGCCGCCCTTGCCGGGATCGTCGCCACCCTTGTCCTGTTCGGTGCCGCCGATCTGATCGCTCGGGCATTCGGTCCTCAGGCGGCCCCTCTGCTGGCGCTGGGTCAGACGATCATTCCGCTCACCCCTACCGAGATCGTCAAACCTGTCATCGACCTCTTCGGCACCAATGACAAGCTCTTCCTCATCCTCACCACAGGACTCGCAGCTTTGGTGCTCGGAGGGCTGATCGGCTGGCTGGCCTCTCACCGACTCCGCCTAGCGACCGTGCTCCTGTGCACCGCCGGGCTCGTTCCCATCCTAGTCATTCTCATCCGACCCGAGTCCAGTGTCATCGACATCATCCCAACGCTCATCGGACTCGTCGTGGGCCTGGCCGTCTTCCGCATCCTCATGAGTTCGGGAACAAGCCGGACTGAGACCGGAACGGCATCCGCAGCTCCCGCGAAGTTCCCTGCAGCTGCCCGACCCGCTCGCTCGTCCACGCCCGGGCCCTCCCCCGCCGACTCGACCGAGGCACCAGCCTCAGAGCCCTCTCGGCGACGCTTCTTCGTCATCACCGGCATCATCGGTACAGTCGGTGCCGCTGCGGTGGCGGCGGGACAGACCGTCGCCTCCTTGACTCTGGATGCTGGTGCGGCAGCTGCCAAACTGGTGTTGCCAACGCCTGCCAAGAAGGCTCCTCCGATCCCTTCCAATGCCCATCCGGATGTCAAAGGCCTCACCCCCTTCGTCACGGATCCTCAGGATTTCTACCGCATCGACACAGCACTGGCACCTCCTGTCATCGACCCTGAGGACTGGTCGCTGCGGATCCACGGCATGGTCGAGTCGGAGGTGACTTTGACGATGGACGATCTGCTCGACCTTCCTCTCGACGAGCATCACATCACGCTCACCTGCGTCTCCAACCCCGTCGGGGGTGACCTGGTCGGCAACGCCACCTGGTTGGGCTACCCGGTGCGTGAGCTGCTGCGCCGAGCGAAACCCCACAAGAACGCAGACATGGTCCTCTCCCATTCCTTCGACGGCTTCTCCGCCTCAACCCCGATCGAGGCTCTCGTCGATGGCCGGGACTCCCTATTGGCTGTTGGAATGAACGGCAGTCCGCTCCCTCCCGAACACGGGTTCCCCGCCCGCCTCGTCGTTCCCGGTCTGTATGGATTCGTCTCAGCCACCAAGTGGGTCACCGAACTCGAAGTCACTCGCTTTGATGAGAAGACCGCGTATTGGACCGACCGCGGGTGGGACGCCAAGGCGCCCATCCTCGTCGCGTCCAGGGTCGAAGTGCCGAAGCCGTTGGCCAAGGTATCGGCCGGTGATGTGGCCGTCGCCGGCACGGCATGGGCGCAGCGCAGCGGCGTCAAGCGGGTCGATGTGAAACTCGACGATGGAGAGTGGACATCTGCTGAGCTCGGTGACGAGGTGAATATCGATACCTGGCGCCAGTGGAAGACGGGATTCAGCGACGTCGATACAGGATTGCATACCGTCACGGTCCGTGCGATCGATCAGGACGGAAACGTCCAGACCCCGAAGCGCAGGAAGTCCATTCCCAATTCCGCGACCGGTCACCACCACATCCAGTTCAGTGTTGAGTAGAGCGAGCCTCCGCCCGGCACGCACCGCACCACCACGGCCCCAATCAACGCTTACAGGCGGAGGCTGGGGCCGATCTGCGCAGGTCCTAGGACTACGCGGAGAACTCCGTCAAAAAGAAATCCAAAGAATGTTTGAGTTTCACCCATCCAGAACGTCATGGGCTGCGAATACCAGATACACAGCGAGCAATGAAGGCAACTTCAGAGCTGTGCGCTGATACGCACCACCGTTGATGCACCACTTCAATTAGGAGAAGAACGATGAAAACGCTGCTTCGCACTCGCACCACCACCATCCTGGCCGCTGGCGCGATCGGTCTCATGGCTCTGAGCGGTTGCTCGGACATGGGCTCCGACTCCGATTCCGGTGATTCCGAGTCCAAGTCAAGTGACACCGCAGAAAGCCCTGACGCACCCGAAGAGTCAAGCGATGACGCCATGGCCGGCGGGGATCTCGTCGGACCGGATTGCGCGGCGTATGCCGAAGCCAATCCTGACGGCGGCGGATCTGTCGAGGGAATGGCCCAGGACCCTGTCGCCACCGCGGCATCGAACAACCCGATGCTCAAGACGCTGACCAAGGCTGTTTCGGGCAAGCTCAACCCCGATGTCGACCTCGTCGACACTCTCAATGGTGACGAGTTCACCGTCATCGCACCCACTGATGATGCCTTCGCCGATGTGCCCAAGGACGACCTGGATGCGCTGGCCAAGGATTCGGACATGCTGACGAAGGTCCTCACCTATCACGTCATCCCGGGAAAGCTGTCCCCTGACGAGATCGCCGGTGAGCACGAGACCGTCGAGGGTTCGAAGGTGAAGATCTCCGGCAAGGGCGACGACCTCAAGTTCGACGATGCCGGTCTGGTCTGCGGCGGAGTCGCAACCTCGAACGCCACTGTGTACATGGTCGACAGTGTGATGATGCCCTCTAAGTGACATTTGGGCTTCACAGGGTGGTGGCCAAGGACCGACTCCGACCACTCGGATCGGCCCTTGGCCACCACCTTTTTCACTCGATGTGCGGACAACTGAAGAACAGAAGCCGATCAGATGACATGATTGGTCAATGAGTTCAGACGATCCTTCGGTTCCAGGCCATGGACCCCCGGGAAATGATGCCCCAGCGTCAGACGGTACCGTCACCACAGCAGCGGACCCGAGTGGCGACCAGCTGCTGCGGATCGCCACCGGCGACAGGACCGCTTTCGAAGAACTCTTCGTGGCTCAGTCCCGGATCCTCATGGCAGTGATCCTGCGCATAGTGAGAAGTCAGGCGCTCGCCGAGGAGGTGCTCCAGGAATGCTTCACCGAAGTGTGGACCCGGTGCTCCGGGTTCGACCCCGACCATGGGACCGGCAGAGCATGGCTGATCACGCTGTGCCGCAGGAGAGCCATCGACTGCGTCCGCAGTGTTCAGGCCCAGCAGGATCGAGACTACTCCGACGGACTGAGATCGTCGGCTGAAGAGGGCGAGCAGGTCGAGCAGAAGGTCATCGACAGATTCGAGTCAGACAGGACCGTCACTGCGCTGAAGATACTTCCCGCGGATCAGGCACAACCAATTGTCATGGCGTTCTACCAAGGTCTGACGCACGCTGAGATTTCAGAGAATCTCAAGGTGCCCCTCGGCACCATCAAGTCACGGATCAGAGACGGAATGAAGAAGCTGCGAGAAGAGTTGGAGGCAAGCCGATGAACACCGATCGCGACTATTTGGCTGCCGGGCTGGCTCTGGGCGGACTCAGTGAAGCTGAGCTTGCCGAGGCGCAGACTCTTGCAGACACCGATGCCGATTTCCGTTCCGAGGTCGCTGAGTATGAGGACACCATGGCGCTCATGGCCGGATCCGATGCAGAAGCGTCTGAATCCTCAGCCACGGGTGCCCCTGAACCCATCAGTGCAGCCACCCGCAACGCAATTCTCGCCATCCCGAGCACACATGTTCAAGAAGATGCAGATGTGGAACCACAGAGCCTGAATCAGGCTCGTTCTGCACAGCAGCAGACTCAGTCCTCAGCACCGACTCCGCTCAATGCTCCGGTTCAACCCGCACCGCAGGCAGGCACTCATTCGTCCTCGGATGTGCCACCGCCCGCCGACCTGGCTGAGCACCGTCGGAAGCGCCGCCCCTGGGTGCCGATGGCTGCCGCAGCTGCCGCTGTCGTCGTCGCGGCCGGTGTCGGAGTGAGTTCCTGGCAGAAGCAGAACGAGCTGGAAGATGAGCTGGCCGCTGCTCAACAACAGCTCGACGATTCCGCTCGCCTGATGGAAGCCGGAGATCTGAAAACCAGCACTGCCGAGCTGCCCAAGGGCGGTTCTGTCACTGTGCTCTCGTCCGAGAAAGAACAGCTCATTCGCTTCAGTCCTCGCGACGTCACTGCTGCCCCGGCAGGGAAGTCGATGCAGATGTGGGTGATCGGCAATGAGGGTCCCGAGAGCGTAGGACTGATGACTGGACAACCGGTGACGATTGCCGATGAGCCGTTCTCCTCGGGCAGTCTCTTCGGCATCACGGTCGAACCGGAGGGCGGTTCGAAGCAGCCGACCACCGATCCGATCGTGGCCATCGACCTGTAGGCGAGGGGTGAGGGACCTCCGCCCTGCGCCGGAGACTCTGCACGTCTGATCCGCACACCGACGGATGTGGACGAACTTCAGACTGTCTAAGCTGGAGGGATGGAAGAGAACCCGACATCGCTGAGACATACGCGCGGCGACGTATATCTGGTGCTTGCCCTGGCCGCGGCCTCAGTCGTCTTCGCGGTGCTCTACAACACGACGTCGTATTGGCCGTTCAAGGGGCCCTTGTGGTTGATCTGCCTGATGTCGATCCTCGTCACCTTGCCGCTCATCTGGCGTCGACGTTATCCCAGCCAGATGGCATGGATTCAGACCGCTGTCTTCGTCACGGCGCAGGTCCTCTCGATCATGGAACCCGGGGTCACCCAAATCATCGTATTCATGGGGGTGTACTCGGTCGGCGCTTGGCAGGGCAACCGCAAAACGGCTTTCATCTCGCGGCTTCTCCTCTGCGCAGGGATTTTCGTCTACCTGCTGGTGTCGACGGGCGTGCAGTTCAAGGCGATCGGAGACATGACGGTGCTTCAGTTCGCTGCCGCCTCAGCGGTCTCATTCCTCATCAACATCGCCTTCTTCGGCGGGGCCTGGCTCTTCGGCAACCGTGCCTGGAGCCAAAGGAACCTTTTCAACGAACTGCGTAGCGCCAATGCGGAGGTTCGCTCCCAGGAGCAGCAGCTGACGCGCCAGGCACTCGACCTGGAGCGGGTACGCATCGCTCGTGAACTCCATGACGGCATCGCCCACCACATCACCGGCGTCGGCATCCACGCTGCTGCAGCCCGCCGCAGTCTCGAGAAGAACCCCGACAAAGCGCGCGAGTCCCTCAAAACCATCGAATCCTCTACCCGAGAAACCGTCGACGAACTGCGCGCGCTCGTGTACACGCTCCGGGACACCGACGATGTCACCACCAGTGAAGACAGTGCGAAGGGCAACCCCGGCCTCGGCGATGTTCCTGAGCTCATCGACGCTTCACATCGTTCGGGACAGCAGATCGAGTTTCACACCATCGGTCGACCGCGAGCGCTGACGCCGATCACCGAGATGTCGATCTACCGTGTGATCCAGGAATCTCTGACAAATTGCCGCCGTTATGCAGGATCGCACGCCGAGGTGGATGTCCGCTTGCGGTACGGCACCACCAAGCTCGAAGTCGAGATCAGTGACTCCCGGTCCCCCGGTGCACTTCGCGAGGAACCGCATCGGGAGCCCGAATCACCAGTGAAGCAGCCAGGGTTGGGCTTGGGCATCGTCGGCATGCGCGAACGGATGAGCGCTTTGGGCGGCACTCTGGAAGCGGGCCCCAAGTCCCGTGGCGGCTGGTTGGTGCGGGCACAGATTCCCTACCCTCGGAATGTCGCGGACGCCGAGGATGCAGCACCGAAGGCTGACACCGGCGATCTCCCCACCACCACGACTCCCACCACCGATTCGCCCGCCACTTCGAGGACTGCTGCTTCCTCCACCATGATCCCCACCGCAAAGGCCTGAACCGTGATCCGAGTCCTCCTCGTCGACGACCAGTCGATGGTCCGCACCGGTTTCCGCACGATCCTCGAGAGCGAGGACGGCATCGTGGTCGCCGGCGAAGCAGAGAACGGCCAAGTCGCGATCGACCGCGCACTCGATCTCGCTCCAGACGTGATCTGCATGGACGTCCAGATGCCCGTCATGGACGGACTCGAATCCACCGCGGAGATCGTACGTCGGGGAGCGGCCGGTGCTGTCCTCATGCTCACCACCTTCGACCGTGACGACTTCCTGTTCGAGGCTTTGGCAGCAGGCGCCAGCGGGTTTCTGCTCAAGACCGCCGAGGCGGAGCAGCTCATCGACGCGGTCACTGCACTGGCCAACGGCGATGGTCTCCTGTCCCCCGAGGTGACCCGTCGTGTCATCGAACGTTCCGTCCGCAGCCCCGAGACCACAATTGCCAAGGCCCCCGAGCTCGACCTGCTCACCGACCGGGAGCTCGAGGTCCTCCACCTCGTTGCCAAGGGACTGAGCAATTCCGAAATCGCAGGCACGCTCTTCGTCGGCGAAGCAACCGTCAAGACGCATGTGTCCAACCTGCTGACCAAGCTCGACATCCGCGACCGCATCCATGTCGTCATCTTCGCCTATGAGAACGGGCTCGTCGGGAATTGAGCACGCCTGGCCTCCTGCCTTCGCCGAATACTGGTCAAGTGTGAGGCCCAGTCAACTGAATATCGATTCTCCGACAACGGGTGCAACATGATTTCAGATTGTGGAATCGTCTCACCATTGCATAGTCCACTCCCCCGAAACTCCCCGCACGATTGATCCCCAGCACGGCCGATCCAGCGCACCTCCGGCACCGGTTCGCTGCTGGACGGAAAGTTTGCATCAGCATGTGCAGCACGGATATCAGCTCCCCGTTCGACCCCGTCTATGACCGCGTCTATGACCGCCTGCGAACAAGGCGCCGACCCGCAGTCAAGAAGCGGCGCAGGTCTTCGACTGCCTCCGTGCCGGTCGCTCCGCCGTCGTGGTCTGTCTCACCGGCGACGGTGCCCTCGACGTCGTAGCCCGGGGCGAAGGAGTCTCCGCACAGAGTTCCACGGTGCTGCCCCCACGCCAGCGTCGGCACTCCGCCCCTCGGCCACCGTTCACTGTCGCGAGTAGTTGTGCGTTCAATGACTCAGCGGCCACTCGACCGCTTCCCTCCCCCACACCGGTGAGTAGGAAATAGTCCGCTCGGCTGAGGCGGAGCACGTCGACGCCGAATAGATTTGAACCATGATCACCTTGGACTCTATTTCGCGCAGCTTCGGCGACAAACAGGTTCTCCACGACCTGAGCTTCTCCATCGGCTCGGGTCGGATGACCGGGTTCGTCGGTTCGAACGGCTCCGGCAAGACGACGACCATGCGCATCATCCTCGGTGTGCTCGCCTCGGACTCCGGCCGCATCACCGTCGATGGCGAGCCCATCACTCCCGCACACCGCAGTGCGATCGGCTACATGCCAGAGGAGCGCGGCCTCTACCCGAAGATGCCGATCATCGATCAGCTTATCTACCTCGCCCGCTTCCACGGACTCAGCCGTCACTCCGCACGTCGCCGCGGACTTGAACTCCTCGAGCAGCTCGACCTCAATGGCGAACCCAGCGACAACCTCGAGGCCGTGAGCCTGGGCAACCAGCAGAAGGTGCAGATCGCCGCCGCGCTCATCCACCGCCCGCGTGCCCTCGTCCTCGACGAGCCCTTCTCCGGTCTCGACCCGGTCGCCGTCGAACGCACCCTTGAGGTCCTCAAGGATTTCGCCGACACCGGAGCTCCCGTCCTCTTCTCCAGCCATCAGCTCGACTTGGTCGAACGCCTTGTCGATGACCTCGTCATCATCGACGGCGGCCGGCTTGTTGCGGGCGGCACCGCCGATGAGCTGCGCAGTCAGCGCAGCACCCCCGAGTGGATTCTGCAGACCGATGCGGATATGGGATGGGTGCGCGATATCCCCGAAATCACCGTCGTCGAATTCGACGGGAACTGGGTGCGCTTCGCCGCACCGAATCCGGATATCGCCGAGGCGGTCCTGCACCGTGCCATCGCCGTGTCCTCAGTGAAGTCCTTCACTCCCCACACCGTTGCCCTCAACCGACTCTTCCAGGAGGTCACGCAGGCATGAGCATCCAACAGGATTCGAACTCTTCCGAAACGAGCACCCCCAAGAAGTCGGGACTGGCAACGACAGCGCAGACTCAACGTGCAAGCTTCACCACCGCCATCGGTCTCGTCATCGAACGCGAAATCATGGTGCGCATCAAGTCGAGGGCCTTCATGATCTCCACCTTGCTGAGCATCGTCCTCTTCGGCGCACTCGTGGCGGTATCGGGTTCGCTGCCTTCACTGTTCTCTTCCACGGACAAGGTGGCGGTCACCTCGGCGGGGGCGAAGGCAGTAGAGGGAATCGATGGGATCGAACTCGTCTCCGTCGACAGTGCGGATGAGGCGAAGGCACTGGTGACCTCCGAGGAGGTCGCGGCCGCGGTCGTCGACGACCCTGCGTCCCCTGTCGGCGTCACCGTCATCGCCGAACGCTCCGCACCCGAGTCGCTGACCGGCGAGCTCAGCCAGGTCCCGACCGTCGAACTCCTCGACCCCGATGCCCCGGACCCGGGACTGACCTACATGATCGGGCTGGGCCTTGGGCTCGTCTTCTTCATGTCGGCGGTGACCTTCGGAACGACCATCGCCTCCTCTGTGGTGGAGGAGAAGCAGTCCCGGATCGTGGAGATCCTGCTCGCCTCCACCTCGGCGAAGGTGCTGATGTTCGGCAAGGTACTTGCGTGTTCCATCCTCGCCTTCGCACAGATCGGCCTGACCGCGCTCTCCGTCCTCGTCGGCGCCGCCATCAGCGGAAACGACCTGGTGCTCGGCAAGGTCACGGAGCCGATCGCCTGGTTCATCCCGCTCTTCATCGTCGGCTTCGTCATGATCGCCTCTCTCTACGCCGCGGCCGCATCGATGGTCTCTCGGACGGAAGATCTCGGCTCGACGAGCAGCCCGATCATGATGCTCATCTTCCTGCCCTATATGGCGGTCATCCTCTTCTCGTCCAACGAAACTGTGATGGCGGTGATGTCCTACATTCCGTTCTCCGCAGCGGTTGCGGTCCCGATGCGCGTCTTCCTCGGCACGATCGAATGGTGGGAGCCGTTGGTCTCGCTGCTCATCCTCGCGGTGACCACGATCTTGGCTCTCCTGTTGGCGACCCGGATCTTCGAACGATCCATCCTGCAGTCGGGCCCGAAGGTGTCGTGGAAGCAAGCACTGAGTCGTACGAAGAAGTGAACCAGTCGAAGCGCTGAGTTTCTACAACCAGCCGTTGTCGCGGGCGATGCGCACGGCGTCGGCTCGGTTGCGGGCGGCGGTCTTGCCGATACCTGCCGACAGCCGATTGCGCACGGTGCCGGAGGAGATGAACAGCGCTGAGGCGATCTCGCCGACACTGCCACCGCCTGCTGCGGCACGGAGGACCTCGGTCTCCCGCTCTGTCAGCGGCGAGCGCCCGTGAACGGTGGATTCGACGACGAGTTCGGGGTCGATGACCTGGAGGCCTGCCATCACTCGGCGGATCCCCTCGGCGAGGCGGTCGACCGGTGCGTCCTTGACCATGAATCCGCTCACGCCGACGTCGATCGCGCGTTTCACCCACCCCGGTCGCCCGTAGGTCGTGACGATGACGACCTTGACCTGGGGAAACTCTTCTGCCAGTACGGCTGCGACCTCAAGCCCGTCTGGGCTGGGCATATCGACGTCGAGCAGCGCCACATCTGGTGGACGGCGACGAATCGCGGGCAGCACCTCATCACCGCGGGCGCATTGGGCGATCACCTCGAAGTCGGATTCCATTCCGAGCAGAGCGGCGAGCGCCTCCCGGACCATGGTCTGGTCATCGGCGACGAGCAGCGTCGTCATGCGAGTGCCTCCTGCCGTTCGACGGTCAGGACGAATCCGTCGTCGGTCTTCTCAGTCGTGACCACGGCGCCCACAGACT
Organism: Brevibacterium sp. FME17; assembly: GCF_014897515.1. Lineage (NCBI taxonomy): Bacteria > Bacillati > Actinomycetota > Actinomycetes > Micrococcales > Brevibacteriaceae > Brevibacterium > Brevibacterium sp. FME17. The sequence continues at coordinate 49,138 of NZ_JABUYD010000022.1, read as the reverse complement.
TCGCCCGCTCGCTCAGGCCACGCAGACCGGAACCGGCACCCACCTCGGCGAGGTCGGTGCGTTCGCCTGAGGAATCGTTTCGGATCGTCAGCCGATCGGGTTCGATGGTGATCGTGCAGTGTCTGGCGTGGGAGTGGCGGAGAACATTGGTGCTGCCCTCGCGCACACTCCAAGCGAAGAGTTCACGCAGCTTCACATCGGCGTTGTCGACCGAAGTGGGCGCCTCGACCTCGATCTCAGCGGCGCGCAGCGCTCGGGAGGCTGCGACGAGCTCCTCTGCCAGGGAGATAGACCGCGTTCCCTGCACCGTGGTGCGCACATCGGCCAGGGCACCGCGCGCCAATTCCTCGATCTCGCTGATGTGCTTCGCCGCCTCGGGAGCTCCAGCGGCTTGCAGTTTCGTGGCCAACTGGGCTTTGAGTGCGATGACAGTCAAAGAATGGCCGAGGACGTCGTGGACGTCTCGGGACACCCGCAGCCGTTCGGCCTCGTGTTCAAGTCGGCGGTTCTCCTCCTCAGCCGCACGCGCCGCACGTGCTCGATCGCCGGCCATGATGGCCATGACCATTGCGAAGCTCGAGATCGAGATGCCGAAGGTGGCGGAGTAGTCGTGGGTCCAACCGGGTACGAGACGCTGAGCCACCTCGGCGGCGATGAGCGTCAGGCAGGCCACGATGATTCCCGGAACCACCCTCCGGACCACGACGACGAGGATGACCGAGACGTAGGCGAGGAACGACAGTCCCTCCTCACCGATGAGCTTCGTGACGATGAGGCCGATGCCGATCATCGCGACGAGGCAGAGGATGACCGGAAGGCGTCTGCGACCAACGGGGCCCCGTGATCCCCGCTGCCATGCGTTCGCAGCACCGGGGCCCGTGTCCCGGGACAGGTTACCGAGGCCGAGCCCGCTGACCCACATGGCCAGGTAGAACACCGCTGCGAAGAGGATCGTCAGGCCCACACCCCAATACCGGACGGCACCGGTCTGATTCCATGCCGCGGTCAGCGGGTAGACGAGGAAGACCATCCAGATGGCGGGGAAGAACCACCTGATGAAGGGAAGCCGCACTGGTGATTCTGAGGTCACTGCGGCTCCCCTCCTTCGCTGCTGATTTCCCTCACACCCTGGTGGTGTCTTTGCGCAGCGCCCAAGCCGAACCGGCGATGAAGACAGCCAACCACACGAGGATATTGACCACTGCCCACTGATCGTAACCCCCGCCGAGCGGTGCGCGGGCGATTTCTCCCGCCCCGTAGGCGGGAGTGAAGCGGGCGATCGTCTGCAGAGCGTGGGGCCACACGGCGAGGGGAACGAAGAGTCCGCCGATGAGGGAGAAGATGCCGAGGACCATGCTGGAGATCTGGATCGCGTTCTCGGCGGGCAGCAGATAGCCGAGCATGACGCCGAAGGCTGCAAACACTGAAGACGTGAGGACGACGAGGAGGCCGCAGGCGACCACGGTGCCCAGAGGCGCGTGGACTCCGGTGATCGCGGTGAGCCCGAAGACGACGATGACGGACACAGCACCCAGGACCATCGAGACAAGCACCTTGGTGAGGATGTAGGTCGCTGGATGCAACGGGGTCAGTGCCAATTGGCGGCTCCAGCCCAATGCCCGTTCCACGGCTACCTGGGCGCCGCCGGTGGTTGTGGCCACCATCGCACCGTAGGTCGCCAGGGACACGGAGATGTAGAGGGCCGCGTCCGTGTTGCCCAGCATCTGACCGCGGTTGGTCAGTCCGAAGATGAGGTAGAAGACCGCGGGCATGATCATAGTGAAGATGAGGGTGCGTCGGTTGCGCAGCTTGCGCAGAAGCTCGAGCCGCACCAGTGTCGAGGAGAATCCGCCCAGTCGCGGTGGTCTGCGTGCGTCAAGAGATTCGAGGAATTCCGCCGCCGAGGCAGTCGCCGGGTTAGCTCTCGAGGTGGTCATGTCATGCCCCTTTCGAGGTCGGAGTGCCGTTCGATGTGGGCCCGTTCGGGGTGGGTCCGTTCGGGGTGGGTCCGTTGCTTGAGGTGAGGTTGATGAAGGCGTCTTCGAGCGAGTGGGAGGTGATCTCCAATTCGGTGCAGGCATGATCGAACATTGTGCGTGCGGCGGAATCCGAGTCCGTAGTTCGCATCTTCAGACGCCGTCCCTGCACATCGACGGATTCGACTCCGGCCAGGCCACGAAGCAACGTGATGAGGTCATCCGCACCCGAAGCGGGAAGAGTGGCGCTGACCGTCTTTGCCGAGGCCATGGCCCGGATCTCATGAGCGGGACCATCGGCGACGATGCGACCACTCGAGACGAGGATGACTCTGTCTGCGAATTCGTCGGCTTCTTCGAGGTAGTGGGTGGCGAAGAGGATCGTCTTCCCGTGCAGGGCGTCGGCGCGCATCTCGTGCCAGAAATCTCGGCGCCCGGTGACGTCCATGCCTGTGGTGGGTTCGTCGAGGACGATCAGAGCAGGGTCCGGCAGGAGAGCCATGGCGAAGCGCAGCCTCTGCTTCTGCCCGCCCGAGCACTTCTTGACGACAGAGTTCGCGATGCCGCTGATGCCGGCCCGCTTGAGGACGACATCGACGTCGAGTGAGGAGGCGAAGACCGCCGAGGTGTATTCCACCGTTTCGCGCACCGTGAGGTCATCGAGGAGCCCCCCTGTCTGCATCACCGAGCTGACCAGTCCACGACTGACTGCTCGCCGGGGTGGCATGCCGAAGATCTCAACCGATCCCTCATCGGGTCGGGAGAGCCCGAGGAGCATATCGACGGTCGTGGTCTTGCCTGCGCCGTTGGGGCCGAGGAAGGCCACGACCTCACCAGGCCGGATGCGCAGGTCGATGTCGTCGACGGCCTTGAGGTCGCCGAAGCTCTTCGTCAGATGGTCAAGGGTCACAGCCGGAGGCATGGCTGCCTGCTCGGTTCGCCTGGGTGGATTGGTCGTCTCATTAGTCGTCTGTGTACTCATGACTTCAGATTAGGAAGATACGGGCGCGGCTGATGATGCCATTTGTCACCGATATTCGAGGTTGTAACTCTCCTTCTCAACAGGACGGAACAGCTGGCTCCACCCCTTGCGCACATCCGGGTCTCGTGATTGCGTTATCCATATGAATCCGCAGGAGCCGTCTCTGCCGTTGACCACCGATCGACTCATTCTGCGTGCCTATCGAGAATCCGATGCCGAGGCTCTGCTGCCCATGTACTCTCGTGAGGATGTCGCGCGATTCCTCCTCTGCGATCCCTGGACCGCCGAGGAGTCACGGACCGAGATCTCCAAGCGCATTCCGAAGACCGGTTTGAGCACCGAGTCACGTGCGCTCTCGCTGGTCATTGAGACCAAGGATGGCCTCGACGATATCGAAGGATCTATCATCATCGGCGACCTCGGAATCTGGCTCAACGGCGAATCGTCAGAGAAGGCCGAGATTGGTTGGGTCCTCAATCCGGCGGCCGGTGGCCATGGCTTCGCCTCGGAAGCGGCCACTGCCGTGCTCAATATCGCCTTCGACCACTACCGACTCAATCGGGTCGTTGCACAGATGGATGCCCGGAACACCGCCTCGGCGAAGCTGGCCGAGCGAATCGGCATGCGGCAGGAGGCACACCTGCGCCAGGACTGGTGGTCAAAAGGCGAGTGGACGGACACCCTCGTCTACGGAATTCTGCACAGCGACCGGCAGCAGGCCTGAGCTTCAGAGAGCGTACGTGTCTGACCGTGTGCGTCCTACGGCGTCCGCCGACGCAGAGTCAGCGAACCGACGATGATGGCACCGATGACCCAGCAGCCGATGAAGAGGATGCGCAGCCAGATGTACGCGGCATCCTCGTTGCCCGTCGACACCGCCGTCAGCGCATCGATCGCATGGGAGAGCGGCATCCAGTCACCGATCGCCTCGAGCACACCTGGCAGCTGATCGCGAGGCAGGAAGATTCCGCCGAGCAGAATCTGTGGGAAGACGAAGACCGGCATGAATTGCACAACCTGGAACTCGGTGCGAGCAAAGGCACTGGCCAGCAGTCCCAAAGCCGTACCGAGGAGGGCATCGGCAATGGCGACGGCGAAGAGCAGGAGCACCGACTCCTCTATCTTGAGTCCGCACACCCACGTGGCATAGCCCACCGCGATCGCAGTCTGGACGACGGCGAGAAGACCGAACGCCAGCGTGTAGCCGAGGATGACATCGCCGCGACCCATCGGCATCGACAGCAGTCTCTCCAGCGTTCCGCTGCGACGTTCGCGCAGAGTGGCGATACTCGTGACGAGGAACATGACCACGAAGGGGAAGAGCGCAAGCATCGCGGGTCCGATCCGATCGAAGACCTGCGTCTCGTCGAAGATCCATGCCACAAGCCCGATGAGGAGGCTGGGCACGACAAGCAGCAGCGCAATCGTACGCGGATCATTGCGGATCTGCAGGAGGACGCGGCCCGCCGTGGCCAGCGTTCGCATCGGACTCACTGCGCACGCCTCGTACGCCCCTTGCCGGGCATCGCCCCCGAGCCGGAGGTCAGAATCGTCCGCGCTCCGGCCCTCGCCTTCCGCCCGGCTCTCTTTCCAGCCCGCTTCCGTGGGAACGACGACCCGGTGGAATCGGACGTGATGATGGAGAGGAAGGCCTCCTCCGCGGTCGCCGCCCCTGTGGTCTCCAGCAGTTCGCTCGGTGTCGTGTCCGCGATCACCTGCCCCTCACGCATGAGAAGCAGCCGATCACACCGCGTGGCCTCGTCCATGACGTGGCTCGAGACCAGCAACGTCGTTCCCTCGTCGGCGAGGCTGCGGAAGATGTTCCAGAGATCAGACCTCAGCACGGGATCGAGGCCGACCGTCGGCTCGTCGAGGACGAGCACATCGGGAGACCCGAGCATCGCGGCCGCCAACGACACTCGATTCGCCTGACCACCCGACAGCGTTCTGGCCAGTTGATCGGCCTGCCCGCCGAGGTCGGTGCGGTCGATGACCCGATCGACATCGGACTTCGGTGCCCCCTGGCCGCGTGCGAAGTAGCGCAGGTTCTGCCGTACCGAGAGATCTTCGTAGATGCTTGCCAGCTGCGTCATATAGCCGACCCGGTGCCGCAGAGATGCCGTTCCCGCAGGCTGTCCCAGCACGCTGACCGTGCCGCCTTTGACCGCCTGGACGCCGACGATCGCCCGCATGAGCGTCGTCTTCCCGCTGCCGCTGGGACCCAGCAGGCCAACGATCGCGCTGCGCGGGACATCAAGGTCGAGCCCGTCGATCACGATGCTGGAACCTCGGCGGATCCGCAGACTTCGCGTCTGGATCGCAATGTTTGTCATACTGCGAATCAGACCCCCGATGATCGGACACGTCAAGTGACTTAGCCTGCCAAAGGTCTGCATAACGGTCCGCAGTCCCGGGCAAAGGTTCACGAAACGGGCCTCTGATTGGTCAGAACCACCTCGGCGAGGGTCATAACGTGGAGATAGCAAACGTCGTATCGAAAGGTTCTCACGGTTCCCATGTACAGGCAGTCGTCGAAATTGGCCAACGTCCTCTATGACATTCGGGGACCAGTCCTCGAAGAGGCCGAGGCGATGGAGGCCAAGGGCCACACCATTCTCAAGCTCAACATCGGCAACCCTGCACCCTTCGGATTCGAAGCCCCCGAGGCGATCGTGCACGACATGGTCAAGCAGCTTCCGCTCGCTCAGGGCTATTCCGATTCACGCGGAATCCTCTCCGGACGCCGGGCCGTGGTCCAGTATTACGAGACTCACGGCATCCACAATCTCGATACCTCCGAGGTGTTCCTGGGCAATGGAGTCAGCGAACTCATCACCCTGTCCCTGCAGGCACTGTGCAACCCCGGCGACGAAATCCTCGTCCCCAGCCCGGACTACCCCCTGTGGACGGCATCGGTCGCCCTCTCCGGCGGCACACCCAAGCACTACCTGTGCGACGAGGCCACCGCCTGGCAACCTGACCTCGAAGATCTCGAATCGAAGATCACCGAGAGCACCCGCGGCATCGTCGTCATCAACCCGAACAATCCCACCGGTGCGGTCTACTCACGCGAAACCCTAAAGAAGATCGTCGACATCGCACGTCGCCACAACCTCATCATCTTCGCCGATGAGATCTACGAGAAGATCACCTACGACGATGTCGAGATGGTCAATATGGCTACTCTCACCGGCGACGATGTGCTGTGCCTGACCTATTCGGGCCTGTCGAAGGCCTACCGGATCGCCGGCTACCGCGCCGGCTGGCTGGCCATCACCGGACCACTGTCTGAAGCGAAGAGCTACCTTGAGGGGATCAAGCTCCTAGCCAATATGCGCATGTGCGCGAACGTTCCGGCCCAGCACGCGATCCAGGCGGCACTGGGTGGAAAGCAGTCGATCGAAGACCTTGTTTTGCCCCAGGGCCGACTCGGTGCGCAGATGAATCTCGCCCACGAGGGGTTGAACTCCATCGAGGGCGTGTCCGCGCATCGGGCCAGCGGTGCTCTCTACATGTTCGCGAAGCTCGACGTCGAGAAGTTCGACATCGTCGATGACGAACAGTTCGCACTCGACCTGCTGCGTGAACAGAAGATCCTCGTCTCCCATGGCACCGCCTTCAACTGGTCGAGTCCCGATCATTTCCGGCTCGTCACTCTGCCCTCGGTTGAGGTCCTGGACGAGTCGATCAACCGCCTCGGCGAGTTCCTCTCCGGATACAAGCAACAGGCGAGCAGCACCTGCGAACTTCCGACCGTCAAGGAGATGTCACCCGCTGCAGGGTGAGTCGTCAGGGCTGAGATAATGACCCCATGACGGAGCGCACAGCGGGGCCAGAGAAAGTAGCGGCGGAGTCCGTCGTACAGGCAGTCAGTCTGATCGCGCGGGGCAATCCCGTCGATCGCGGCTCGCTAGAAGCACAGCTCGGGCGGCAGTCGGCCCTCGTCGACTCGCTTCTCGATCTGTCCACCACCATGCTCCGCTGGAGACAGAAGGACCAGGAACGCGCAGCTCTGCTCGAAAGCGCCTCGGAACTAATCCAAGTCAGGGACACGAAGCGTCTTCTGCAGAAGCTTGTCGACAGGGCCAAGTCTCTGATCGGTTGCGACATCGCCTACCTCTCGGAGTACAACCCCGATACCGACGAGCTCAACGTTCGAGCCAGCCGGGGCGCTATTTCGCTCCAGCTCCCAGCACTCCGAGTACCACCTGGAGTCGGGCTCGCAGGCCGTGTAGTCCGCGACCGAGCTGCCCACTGGACATCGGACTACGACCTGACTCAGCTACCGCACGAGCGGCGCGTCGACTCCGCTGTCAAGGCCGAAGGCATGGATTCGCTTCTCGGTGTGCCCATGGTCGTCGACGGCGAAGTGCTCGGTGCCCTGTTTGCGGCGAACCGCTATCCTCACGACTTCGGAGCGGATGAGATCACTCTGCTCTCTGCGTTGGCAGACCACGCCTCAGTAATCCTCAAGACCGCACGGCTGATGGGCGAACTCGCCGATGCGGCGGCCCTCTCAGCAGCCTCAGAGGACCTGGCAGCAGCGAAGGCGAAGACCTTGCAACGCCTCGTTGAAGTGGAAGAGCAGCTCACCCAGCTGGTGCTGCAGGGCCATGGCACAACATCGGTTACGAACGTCATCTCCGAAACTCTCCACGCAGAGGCCCTTACCGTGAACAGTTGGCGCCTCGACTCCCCCGAGTTCCCAACAGACGACGATTTCCTCGGCCAGAGCGGCGTGAGCCGAGAAGATATTCTTGCGGCTCTGGCCACCAGCCGTCACACCGGGCGAAGTGCCCAGATCTCTGACGATGAGCGACTCATCGCCGCCTCGGTGGCATCGAATAAGCGTCAGCACAGCGGACTGTTTGTGCGCTTCCACAGCGCTCCGAAGGACGGTGACCACAGCATCGTCGCTCAGGCGGCGCAGTCCCTGGCCCTGATCCAGATGAACGAGCAGTCACGTGCTGACGCCGAGAACCGTGTGCGCGGCGAGCTAGCCGTCGATTTGATCGCCGACACCAGAAATCTCGACGAGCTGCGAGCGCGAGCGCGCTCCAGCAACTTCACCCTACTCGGCCCCTGGCAGCTGATGGTGGTCCAAGCCGGCCCCAATGACTTCGACCGTATCGGCTCGCTTCTGGCTCGGATCGAGCCGCGGATTCTCATGACCCAGCGCTCGCCAGGGCTGACTGTGCTGCTGCCCCGTTCTGCTCATCGAACCCGGACGCAGTTGAAGGAGCTGCTCACAGCCTCAGAGGTCCTGCGGGACTGTCTCGTCGTCGTCTCCAACACCGATTTCCAGCGCGCACAGCTGCGCACCGCAGAGGACGAGTTGTGGTCGTGCGTGCGGGTGCTCAATTCGCTGTCGATCTCCAGCGGCGTGTGTTCCGCTGAGGACTTCGCTCCCTACACTGCAATGTTCGGCACAGCTCCAGAACACGTCGGACAGTTCATGGAGCGTATGCTCGGCCCTCTCCGACAGTGGGACCAGAGGCAATCTGCCGATCTGGTCACCACGTTGCGCACATACTTCGAACACAGCAATAGCATGAGCCGCACCGCCTCGGCTCTCTCGATCCACATCAATACCCTCAAACTACGTCTGGAACGCATCGATACGGTACTCGACAACGACTGGCGAGCACCCGAATACGCGTTCCGTCTCCACGTCGCGCTCCGGCTGGACCAGCTCCAGCGCAACGTCTGAACGCAGCCGAGCAGACAACTCACCTACCCTGGCTGAAACCGCTATAAGCTGGAGTTATTACTGGCTAAAACAGCCATAGGCGATCGATCCATGAAGTGCTTGACTGAACTCTGCGCGGATTTTCTCCGCGCCGCAGTTTTGACGGGCCCAGCTCCGCCGCGTTCGGCAGCCAGCCCGGCAGACACAGAATCGAAGAAGACTCGACAGGAGACACATAATGGCAGAGAACAGTCGTATCGCCGGCTTCCGCAACATGTCGGTCAATGACCGTCGCACGGCAGTGGCCGAGGCAACCGGGCTCGACACCGAGGTGTTCGCCCAGATCGATGCGACTGCGTTTGGCCCCGCGCAGGCTGCAAACCTGAGCGAGAACGTCTTCGGCGTCTTCTCACTGCCCTTGGGAACTGCCACCAACTTTACGATCAACGGCACCGATGTCCTCGTGCCCATGGCCACCGAAGAAGCGTCTGTCATCGCCGCTGCCAGCAACGCTGCCCGGATGGCACGTCCACAGGGCGGGTTCTTCACCAGCTCGACTCAGCCCATCATGCAGGCACAGATTCAGCTCATCAATGTGGCCGACCCGCATGCCGCTCGGTCCCGCATCTTTGAACGCCAGGCCGAAATCATTGACCTGGCCAATGCCCAGGATCCGAAGCTCGTCGAGGTCGGCGGAGGAGTCAAGGACCTCGACGTTCGTCTCGTTCAGGCGAAATCGGCAACGTATGTAGTCGTCCATCTTCATGTCGATGTCCGTGATGCCATGGGTGCGAACGCAGTGAACACAATGGCCGAAGCCGTCTCGAGCAGCCTCGCGGCAATCGCCGAGGGCGACGCACTCCTGCGCATCCTGACGAACAAGGCGGATCTGCGCATCAGTCGTGCACGTGCCGTCTTCGATAAGGAGCTCCTCGGCGGCACAGAGGTCGTGGACAACATCCTCCACGCCTATGATCTGGCGGCTGCCGATCCGTACCGTGCCGCTACCCACAACAAGGGCATCATGAACGGCATCTCTGCCGTCGTTTTGGCCACCGGAAATGACACTCGCGCAGTGGAGGCCGGAGCCCATTCGCACGCACTCGTCGACGGCCGATACTCCTCACTGTCCACGTTCGAGAAGGATGCTGAGGGCAACCTCGTCGGCAACCTCGAGATGCCGATGCCTGTCGGACTCGTCGGCGGAGCCACCAAGGTTCACCCCGCAGCCCGCACCGCACTCCAGATAGCCGAGGTGAGCACGGCGAAAGATCTGGCTGAGATCATCGTCGCAGCCGGTCTGGCGCAGAATCTTGCAGCTCTGCGGGTTCTCGCAACCGAAGGAGTCCAGCGCGGCCATATGTCGCTGCATGCGAAGAATCTTGCCGTTTCCGCAGGCGCCACTGCTGAGGAAGCCAAGACCATTGTGGAGAAGCTCGTCGAAGAGAAAGCCTTCCGCTTCGATCGGGTGCAAGCCATCCTCGCCGAGCTTCGCTCAGGTGCACAGAAATGATGGAATCACTCCCACAGGTCTTCACCCGCGAAACCCTTCCGTCCCAGGTCAAGGTCTGCGAGGTCAGTGCTCGTGACGGACTCCAAGCTGAATCGGTCACCCTGCCCGCCGAGGTTCGGGTTGAGCTCATCTCCCGACTGGCCAGTTCTGGCCTCAGGACTATCGAGGCCGGCAGCTTCGTGTCGCCCAAGGCTGTACCGCAGATGGCGGACACCCAAGTCGTTCTCGATGCGCTCAACCTCGACTCTGCCGTCTCCTATCCAGTCCTCACCCCCAACCGACGCGGGCTCGACGATGCTCAGGCTGCGGGGGCCAAGGACATTGCTGTCTTCGTCAGTGTCACGGAATCATTCTCTCGAGCCAACCTCGGCGACAGCCTCGAGGTGACCACGGCACGCAACCTTGATGTGGCTACCGCGGCCACCTCGGCGGGGATGCAGGTCCGCGGGTATCTGTCCATGGTCTTCGGCGACCCCTGGGAAGGCCCGGTGGATCCACAGCGTGTGGTCACTGCGTCTGCGCGGCTGCTTGATGCGGGCTGCTCGTCGATCTCGTTAGGCGACACGATCGGCACCGCCACACCCGGTCACGTCGCCGCCGTTCTGCAGGCACTGATCGAAAGCGGCATCCCAGCTGAGTCGATCGCACTGCACACCCATAACACCTACGGTCAAGCGCTGGCGAACGTCTACGCTGCTCTCCAGTTGGGCGTGAGCGAGTTCGACGCCTCTGCCGGTGGAGTTGGAGGCTGCCCGTTCGCAGGCTCAGCGACCGGAAATCTGGCAACTGAGGACCTCGTGTGGATGCTCGACGGTCTGGGAATTTCGACCGGAGTCGACATCCGCGCAGTCGCGGAGACGAGCCAATGGCTGAGCAGGCAGCTCGGGAAACCACTGGCGTCGGCCACCTCGGCGGCCATCGTCACTCAGTAGCACCACAGTTCCGCGACCGGTCCGGGGCAGAATCAGCCCCGCCCGTGTTCCACCTCCAGAAGCACGACTCAACAACAGAAGGTAGGCGAAGATGCCACAGCTGCTCGAAGTCTGGAATGACACCGTCGACTCAAAACACCTAGTCGGCAGCATTGCCATAGGAATCGGGGTGGCGGTACCGGCCTTCCTCATTTCCGACCACCTCTTCACGAGCACCGGTGATGCAGAACTGGGACACTCCTATGCTCTTCTGATCGGGATCGTCGGCTGCATCGTCGGTGCCGTGATCGCCGGAAGCCTGTTCAAACCCAAACGGGTGATCACCCAGGCAGAGGCCGACACCCGCAACCGCCAAGAAGTCATCGACGAAGTCGTCGAAGAGTACGGCGACCTGGGTGACCCTCGCGATCTCAAACCGGCGGTGCAGGAGGAGATCCGAGCCCTCGGGCTCTTCGATGCCCTGGTCGAGAATCATGAGAATCGAGCGAAGGGAACACAGCTGTGAGCGCGGATCTCATCGAACCGATCCTGTGGGCAATCGGCATGGCTCTGCTGGCCGCAGTCCTCTTCACCGGCATCGGCCTCATCTCCGGCACCGATGAGACCGCAATCGTCGCCCCTTTGGCGCTGCTCATCATTCTCATCGGCGTCCCTCCAGCCGGTGTCATCGCCTTCTTCCTCGCCGCCATCATCTCCAAACACATCTCACACGCAGTACCCACAACTCTTTTGGGGATACCCGGTGACACCACGGCCGTGCCGATGCTGCGGGAGGCACAGCTCCTGCGTTCTCTCGGGGTTCCTCACATTGCCTTGCAGAAGGCCATCTCCGGTGGCGTCATCTCGGTGATCATCGCAATCCCCCTGTCTATTCTCTTCGCCCTCATCCTTACCCCTTTCGCCGAGGCGATCGGTGCGGCAGCACCATGGATCTTCATCGCGGCGGCAATCCTCGTTGCCTACACCTCGAAGGGAAAGCTGGCCGCAGTCGTCGCGCTGATCCCCTTCGTACTCATCATCGTCGGGCTGCAGGCGTTCATCCTGGAGCAGAAGGACGCGACGTTCACAACCTCCTTCTTCCTGGGAATCGCGACTGGCCCGCTCATCTACGATCTATTCTCTGCCCTGTCCCCTGCAGGCCGTCGATCGATGACACAGACTGGCAAGCGGGAGTTCGACCTCGCTCCCGATGTTCGACCTGCGGGTGGCACGAAGCTGCCGAATCCCTTCAAGGTCCTGGATCGGCAGCAGTTGGCATACACCAGTGGTTCGGCAGTCATCACCAGCGCAACCTTCGTCTTCTCACCCGTCGCCATGGCGGTGCTCATGGGTGAGATCGCCGGCAGCCGGATCAAGAACGGCTTCCATCGGCTGACGACGGTGGTGTCCGTGAGGAACGGAACGACCGAGTCGACCTACATCGCCGAGACCCTGATCCCGTTGATCGCCATCGGGCTTCCGCTCTCTCCCATGGCCGCAGGCCCGGCAGCGCCCCTATTCAATGCCCCGCCCGTCTACACTCTCGACGCGGAGACCAGTGAGACGAATAACCTGCACGATCTGCTGTCCACCGGCGAATTCGCTCTCTTCGCGATCATTGCCGCAGTCATCGCTATCTTGGTCGCCTACCCGTTCGTGATGAGAAATGCCCACCGGGCGGCAACCTGGGTAATGAAGTCGGTTTCCCACGAAGCGATCATCGCTGGCTTCGCCGCGCTCATCTGCGTCATCTGCCTCTATGAAGGTGGGTTGCTCGCACTCGGAGTCACCATCACAGTAGGCCTCGTCGGCGGCCTGTTCAACCGCATGATCGGCATGCATGCAGGCGTGCAGTTCATGGGCTACTACGTCGCCGTTCTCACGGTTCCGGCGGTCCTGGCACTGTAGAGCCAGTGAACCAGATTCGAAGCACCGGGGCGCATTCACCTCGGTGCTTCGTGCTGTCTCGATGACGGACATCGCATGTCTCCAAAGGTCAGGAATCGTCATAGAAATTCATAGTCTAGTAATTGACTCGACTTAGTAGGTATTGTTGGCGCCGAACGAATTGCTCAACAATTTTCGGCATGCTGAAAGGTCACCACCATGCGCCAACTCATCGTCCTCGGGCTCGTCGGACTCCTCGCCCAACTCATCGACGGCTCTCTCGGCATGGCGTATGGGGTGACGTCGACGACCCTGCTGCTCGCGGCCGGGATCGCCCCGGCGACCGCCTCGGCGGCGGTGCACTTCTCTGAGATCGGCACCTCGCTGGTCTCCGGAATCTCACACCACAAGTTCGGCAATGTCGATTGGAAGACAGTCTCGATCCTCGCCGTTCCCGGCTTCGTCGGTGCCTTCGCCGGCGCCACCTTCCTCACCAGCCTCAGCGGAGACGCGGCCACACCCTGGATATCGGGCATCTTGCTGGCACTGGGCATCTATGTGATCTGGAGATTCCTCTCCCTCGGCGGGCGCCGTCCCACCTTCAAAGGCCGCCCCGGAGTGAAACTCCTCGTGCCCATGGGACTAATAGGCGGCGCTCTGGACTCCATCGGCGGAGGCGGCTGGGGGCCGGTCGGAACCACCACTCTCCTGTCCTCGGGCCGGCTGGAACCGCGCAAGGTCGTCGGCTCGATCGACACCAGCGAATTCGTCGTCGCAGTCGGCGGATCGCTCGGCTTCCTCTTCGCCTTGGGCTCCTCAGGCATCGAATGGTCCATCGCTGCGGCACTTCTGGTCGGCGGAGTCATCGCGGCGCCTGTCGCCGCCTGGCTGGTGAAGATCCTGCCCGCCCGGGTCCTTGCGATCGCGGCTGGGGGCATCATCATCCTCACGAACTCCCGCACGATCGCCTTGGCGCTCGGTGCCTCAACGGCGACTCTGTCGACCGTCCTTGTGGTGCTCGCGATCGTCTGGGCCGGACTCATCGCTCACGTCGTCCGGCTCGAACGCAGCTCTCGCCGGGCAGAGGCCGCCCAAACGGTCGAGCCGGAGTCCGTCACCAGTGGCTGAAGCCCGCAACTCGCACGCTGTTACGATGACGGCATGCGGGTCACCACGAAGTCCGACTATGCCCTGCGGGCCCTGATCGAAATCGCCAATGTCAGCGACGGCGGCCCCATCAGCGCCGACGAGCTCGGAAAACGACAGGACATCCCCAAGGGATTCCTTCAGTCGATCCTCGCCGACCTGCGCAGAGTCGAAATTGTGGCCTCGGTCCGCGGCAAGTCAGGCGGCTGGAAGCTGGTCAAACCCGCTGCAGAAACGACCATCGCCGATGTCATCCGTGCCGTCGACGGTCCCTTGGTCTCGATCTACGGTCAGCGCCCCGAGGCCGTGGAATACGACGATGCCGCCGCTTCACTCCAGCAGGTATGGATCGCGGCCCGCTTTGCTCTGCGCGACGTCCTTGAGCAGGTGAGCATCGAGGCTCTGGCCTCGAAATCGCTCCCCTCCGAGGTGACGGAGAAGGTCGCGATCGAAGACGCCTGGCATCCGCACTGACAGTTCAACTGCCGAGGTGAACCCCCGTCACCGCCACTGTGCGGTCACGGTTCCCACGTCGGCGACCACCTCGGCGATGGCGGCATTATGGGCGGCGACGATCGGATCGTGGCGAGAAATCTTCTGACTCGATTGCGCCGCCCGTGCGCGAGACACGAGGAGCACATCGCGGCGACAAGCGTCCATGGGCATCGGGATGATCTCAACCGTCGGGCCCTCCGGCACCGAGGAATCGGGGATCACAGCGACTGCCAGCCCCGCGGCGATCATCCGGATGATCGCCGCATAGTCATCCATCCTCATCCCCACCCGCGGCTCGAAGCCGGCGGCCACACAGAACGATCTGACCACCTCGTCGATGGCGTCACCGGGATCGATGCTGAACGCCCAGGTCTGGGACACCAAAGCAGTGAGGTCGGGCATCCCGTGCGCATCGAAGGAGATCGGGCCCACGGACTTCGGCACACAGAGGAAGAGCTGCTCCGAATACAAGTGCTTGGCCGTCAGGGTCGACGGTATCCACGTCTTGTCGATGTCGGTCGAGACGAGCAGCGCCAGATCGAGGTCACCAGACTCCAATCTGGCCACGAGCTTCGCATGCTCATCCATCGTCACGTCGAGTGCCGCGGTCGTCATCGCCGCGCTCGTCTCCTCTTGAGACTGCCACCGCACCCGCTTCTGCAGCTGATTGTGAAGCTTCGGGATCACTCGGGCACCGACCGTGGGCACAGCCCCGATCCGCACCAGAACTGCCTGATCCTCGCGCCAGAGAGCCACCTCGGCGCCGAGGCGGTCGCAGAGCCCCAGGATCTCGATCGCGCGGGAGACGACGAGGTTGCCAACAACCGTCGGCTGCGAACCTCGTGAGCTCTTCTCGATCAGCGTCGACCCCAGAGTCCTCTCCAGATTGCGCAGGTGGTGGTTGACCGTGGGCTGGCTCCACCCGAGCGTGGTCGCTGCCGCTGCCACCGAACCGGCCTCCGCGATCGCACGCAGGGCCGAGAGACCACGAGTATCCAGAGTTTCCATCATCCTCCGAGCGACAGCTCAATAGTGTGTATTCATCAGTTTAGGGAACTTGGTATTCTCCGGCAAGGTTTCATTCCTTAATCTGGATTCATGACCGTGCACCAGGATTCCCATTTGGCCCCCACCTCAGATCAGTCGGCATTCCCGGGGAACGCGAGAACCCACGCGCCCTATGCCGATGCACTGCAGGCGGCGGCAGAACGTGACTCGCTGTTCCTGTCCACCCCCGGACACGGCGGAACCACGACGGGAATCTCGGCAGGTCAGGCCGAGTTCTTCGGCGAGCACATCCTCTCCCTGGACATCCCCCCACTCTTCGACGGCATCGACCTCGGCGTCGACACCCCGAAGGACGAAGCACTGCAATTGGCCGCCGAGGCCTGGGGCGCTAGGCGCACCTGGTTCCTCACCAACGGCTCCTCGCAGGGCAACCGCATGACCGCGCTGGCGATCGGCACCCTGGGCACGGGCGTCGTCACCCAGCGCAGCGCCCATTCGAGCTTCATCGACGGCATCGTAATGGCGGGCCTCAACCCCGGCTTCGTCTCCCCCAACGTCGATGAGGTCAATGGAATCGCACACGGAGTCACCCCGGACTCGCTGCGCCATGCCATCGCGTCCCACCCCGAAAAAGTCACTGCCGTCTACCTTGTGACTCCCAGCTACTTCGGTGCCGTCGCCGATGTCAGGGCCCTGGCCGAGGTCGCCCACGACGCCGGCGCGGCCCTCATCATCGACGCCGCATGGGGTGCTCACTTCGGCTTCCACCCCGATCTGCCGGAATCCCCGGTCACGCTGGGTGCCGACATCGTCATCATGAGCACCCACAAGCTTGCCGGCTCATTCACCCAGTCGGCCCTGCTCCACCTCGGCGATACCAAATTCGCGAATCGCCTCGAACCCGCCCTGGCCCGCGCTTTCATGATGACGGCTTCCACCAGCGAGAACGCCCACCTCTTGGCCTCGATCGATATCGCCCGCCGGGACCTGGTGAACTCACACGACGCGATCTCCGATTCGCTGGAGAACATCCGCCAGATCCGTGCCCGCATCGAGGGCTCAGAGCACTATCATCTGCTCTCAGGGGACTTCATGAACCATGCCGATGTCGTCGATATCGATCCCTTCCGCCTGCCCATCGACATCACCTCGACGGGACTCGACGGACATGCCGTGCGCAAACGCCTGACCGAGGACTTTGACATCTTCGCCGAAATGGCAACGTCGACGACGATCGTCGCGCTCATCGGCGTCGGCAAGTCACCTGACCTCAGCCGACTCTTCGACGCCCTCGATCAGATGCGCCTGGAGAACAACAGTTCCGAGACTGCCGAGGCCACGACGAAGCCGGCAGGGATTCCGGCACTGCCGAATGCCGGCAAGCTGATCACCTTGCCCCGCGATGCCTACTTCGCGGATTCCGAACTCGTTTCCGCCGCCGAGGCTGTCGGTCGAACCAGCGTCAGCTCCCTGGCCGCCTATCCGCCCGGAATCCCCAATGTCCTCCCCGGCGAGGAGATCACCGCGGAGACGGTCGAGTTCCTGCAGGCCGTTGCGGCCAGCCCCTCGGGACACGTGCGCGGCGCAGTCGATCCTCAGCTGAGCACGTTCCGAGTCCTCAAGGACTGAACTGCAGTCTGAGAATTCCCCATTGCTTTCAGCCGGTCCATTGCCTCAAAGCGGCCCGTTGGCCCTGATCGGATCCCTTCCTTGAGCCAAGGAGACTGGTTGATTGTTCAAATAGCGATACTGTATGCAAAAAGCTGTCTTGTCGGCTACAGTCTCCGCTGAGGATAAATCTGACACAGAATGCTCTTCCCTTATTCTCGCTGCTGTACCAGACGTGGTCTGCAATGACGAGCTGCAGACTGCATGACGCTACCGATTGATACAGGACCGGATGGACGCGCACGCACACCAGCCAGGGGAAGAACTCGCCGACTTCACGGAGAACGAGCTCCTCTCGCTCATCGACGCCGGAACCGCAGGTGCATATTCCGAGATCTACCGCCGCTACCGCGATGACGCTGTGGCCAGGGCATCATCCTCTCTGCCCGACGCGACGGCCAGGCAGGTCGTAGATGGTGCTTTCCTCAGTGTGCTCAGGTCCCTGCTCAACAGGTCCTCCGACACAGCCGAGGATCTCCGCTCCATGGTGGACGCCGAGATCGACGTGCATCTCGCGAATCCGACGTCAGCGAATGGTGCGGACTCATCCGGGGACGTCTCTTCTGCGAACGCGGAAGCTCCAGAGGCCGCTCTGGTCTCACAGGCGCTGTCGAACCTGCCCGATAACTGGCAACGGATCTTGTGGCTGTGCGAAGTCGAACGGCTCTCGCCCGAGGCCGTTGCCGAGCAACTGAATATCAAAGCTTCCACAGTCGAACGGCTGGCCGATCGGGCCCATCAAGGCCTGCAGGACGAGTGGCAGAAGGTTCGCCCGACGGACAGTAAGGCAGCCGTCGATCACCGCGCAGCACTCATTCCTGCGTTGCTGACCTCGCCGATCGTCATCGAGCGCCTCTCAGCCACCCTGGCACAGGCGATTCCAGAACCAGCTCCCGCTGTTGCCGAAATGACTGCAGCCGAAGAGCCAGCTGGCGCGGGCACAGGCATCGGCAACGCACCGGCACTCAAACCTGCAGGAGCGGAGGCCAACTCGGGGACAGAGGCGGAATGGGAGGCAAATACCGCACCCGAAGCCATCCCCGCAACTGCCAGTTCCTCAGAGGCCGATGAATCTGCCGAGGCTTCAGGTACATCTGCTGAAACTGCGAGCGACCCCGCTGGCGCTGCGGGCATTTCCGCTGGCACCGCGGATACAACCGCAGGCGCCACAAATACCGTCGAACCCGTTTCGCTCGCCGCGTTTGGCACACAGTCAGCAACCACTCAGACCTCGACCCAGACGCCTGCAGCGACTCGGTTCAGCATGCCGAAACCTGTTCTGATCCCTGTGGTCGCCGCGTGCATTGGACTCTTGGGAACGCTTGTCGGTGTAGCCATCGTGCCGCAACAAGGCGAGCAGACGGGGCTGTATCCCGGCAACGCGGGCACTGCAGTCTCACCCGCAGACTCCTTCTCGAAGAAGGAGGACAAGAACAGCAGCTCCCATTCTCCAGACGGCACGAGCTCGGACAAGCAAGACCAAGAGTCGGGATCCGGGAAATCGCGGACATCCGACCCCGACAGGGACGAGGGTGAGAAGTCATCCCGGAACCCGGGCCACGATGACAGTCGGTCGGACGATAGTCCGTCGACCGAGGACAACCCCGACGACAAGAGCGACAACGGCGATCGCCCGTCAGCAGAAGAACCAGATCAGCCGAGTCCGTCGGATTCCGACAGGCCAGATCCTGAGTCGCCTTCGGAGCCGACACCGTCGACGCCCGACGACCCTGAATCTCCTTCGGACCCACCGCCCTCAGAGTCGGAAGACCCGACGCCCTCAGATCCCCCACCGTCAGATGAGCCCACCGATCCGACACCACCGCCGGAGGAGCCGACAGAGGATCCGGGTCCCTCGGATCCGCCATCATCAGACGCCGGAACCCCGTCAGAACCTGATCCGACACAGGACGACTCTTCGAGCACGCCCGAGAACCCCGCCGCCTGAAGCTGTTCCTAATAACCACAGGTTCGCCTGAGGTAAATACGCCGGTCGCCTTCAACCGACCCACAGAATACTTACCCGAACGACAATTCATCGTGATCTGGCTCACTAATTTTGTTGACATGGGTGTTTAATCGAGTAAAGATGTTCAGCATTGTCGAATGCGATCGCCCCGTAACTCTCGAGTTCTTTGGGCGTCAGAAAATCGAATTGCATCTGAAACGAGGAACCACTGATGTCAGAAGGCCAAGGAAAACCCGCTTCCGAGGGGGCGAAGGCGCCCAGCCGGACCCGGAAAGCACTCAAGAAGATGCGCCTGGAGGCCGACCACTGCATCGTCATCGAGCCCAAATCAATTCGCATCGCGATCGGCGGAACCACCGTCGGCAACTTCATGGAATGGTTCGACTTCGGTGTCTATGGATACCTCGCCGTCACCATGACAACTGTCTTCACCGAAGGCATGGACAGACAGATGGGCCTCCTCGTCACCCTGCTCGGATTCGCGGTCTCCTTCCTCGTCCGCCCACTCGGCGGCATGGTCCTGGGGCCCCTGGGTGACAAGATCGGTCGCCAGAAGGTCCTCTTCTTCACCATGGCCACCATGGCCACCGCCACCGCACTCATCGGCGTGCTGCCCACCGCAGCTCAGATCGGGCTGTGGGTGATCATCCCTCTCTACCTGCTCAAGATGATTCAGGGCTTCTCCACCGGCGGTGAGTACGCCGGTGCAACCACCTACGTCTCCGAATTCGCTCCCGACAAGTCGCGCGGCTTCTGGGCCTCCTGGCTCGACGTCGGCTCCTACCTCGGCTTCGCGGCCGGAGCAGGCACCGTCGCCGTCACCACCGTCATCGCAACAAGCGTCGCCGGAGAGAACGCCATGGTCGATGGCGGCTGGAGGATCCCGTTCCTCATTGCGATCCCTCTCGGCGCAGTCGCGATCTGGTTCCGCCTGAAGATCCCAGAAACCCCCAGCTTCGAAGCCACAGTGGCCGAGGGCCTCGATGTGAAAGTCAAGGATGACAAATATGCACGCCACGGTCTCATCGGCGTCATCCGTCACTTCTGGAAAGAGATCCTCATCGGCATCGCCATCGTCGCCGGTTCGCAGACGGTCGGCTACGCCCTCACGAGCTTCATGCCGACCTACCTCGAGGAAACCGTCAAGGTCTCGAATGTCCAAGCAGCTGTGGCGACCATTCCAGTCCTCGTCGTCATGTCCATCTGCCTGCCGCTGATCGGTCGCCTCTCGGACAAGATGGGCCGCAAGTTCGTCTTCCTCGTGGCGTCAGGATCGACGATCGTACTGATGGTTCCGGCCTTCGCAGTGATGCAGATCGGCGAGATGTGGGCGGTTGTCGTCGCTCTGTTCATGGTCGCCCTGCCGGCCGGTTTCTACATCGCCTGCCTCGCGTCGACGTTGCCGGCGCTGTTCCCGACAGCATCGCGCTACGGCGCCATGGGCCTGACCTTCAACATCGGGGTCTCTATGTTCGGCGGCACCACACCGCTGTTCAGCCAGGCGCTCATCGACCTCACCGGCAACTCGTTCATGCCTGCGTTCTACATCATGTTCTTCTCGATCATCGCCTTCGTGGCGGTGCTCCTGATGAAGGAATCGGCTCACAAGCCGCTGCTCGGGTCGTTCCCGACCGTTGGCTCACGTGAAGAAGCCGTCGAGCTCGTGCGCACCCAGGACGATAACCCCGACCTCGACCCGGACACCATGCCGATCCCGGTCGTGAAGGTCTGATCTCAATCGCCAACAGGTCTGATCAGCAGCCCTGACCATCGCCGAGGCGGTCGCTCCCTCACGTAGGGGCGACCGCCTCGTTGTCTGCCTGCTCCGCCGTCTGAACTCTCAAGTCTCGGCTTGTCCGGTCCGCTTGAAGAAGTAGAGGTTGCGGGTGACGAGCTCGGCCGCCTCGTCCGCCCGTCCCTCCTCAATGAGGTCAACAAGCGCCATCAGTTCCTGAGCTGAAGCAAGGATGACCGCGTCGACGGCACCCGTGGGTTGGAAGATCCGCGATTGATCACGCAGCCGGAGACTGATTTCTGCGGCACGGCGGCCGAGCCCAAATTCGAGCAGCGCTTCGTGGAAGCGACGGTCGTGGGTGAAGAACGCGGTCATATTCCCGGTTTCGGCGGCATCGACAGTCGCTGCAGCCTGGGCGCGCAACTGTTCGATCTGGGCCGAGGTCTCCGGTGAGACTGCCGCCTGTTCGCACAGCTGCCTGACGGCGGGGACTGCGAGCAGAACCCGCACGTGGGTGATCTCTTCGAGGTCGGCCTGCGTGACCGGGACCAGGCGAAACCCTCGGTTCGGCACAGCCTCGACGGTCCCCTCGGTGACAAGAGCCATCATCGCCTCTCGCACCGGGCTCAGTGACATGCCCAGCTGCTTCGCCAGCCCGGCCGCCGAATAGATCCGATCTTCGTCGAGCTCCCCGGCGGTGATGGCATCGCGGATGATCGCCAACGCCTGTTCGCGCAGCGAGGCGACCGGCGCTCTGACCATTTCCACGAACCCTCCATCCTTTCCACGAGGTTCCCACCACACCTTCAAATATCGGTTCACCAGGTCGTGGGCATCCTAGGCGCGGGACATTTGTTTCCCGCGAGCTATTGACAGCATAACCATGAGAACTCACGATTGAGGTAGGTAGTCGGTAACCGATTACCTAAAGAATTCGACCGTGTCGGTCTTCTCATTTCCGACACCGCGTTCCTGCGACGAAGGAGGAACACATGTCCGAGGATCCGCTGCTCCAGCCATTCGAGTTGGGCCCGCTCACTCTGCGCAACCGCATCGTCTCCACCTCCCACGAACCCTCATACACCGAACTCGGCATGCCCAAGGATCGCTACCGCCTCTACCACCTGGAGAAGGCACGCGGCGGTGTGGGACTGACGATGATCGGAGGCTCCGCCATCGTCTCGAAGGACTCCCCTGCCGCCTTCGGCAACATCGACCTGTCCACCGACGAGGTGGTGCCCTGGCTCTCCGCACTTGCCGCCGACTGCCACGACGAAGGCGCCGCGGTGATGATCCAGACCACCCACCTGGGTCATCGCTCCTCGAACTTCACCGGCGACTGGCTCCCCTTGGTCTCGGCCTCACGGACCAGGGAAGCCGCGCACCGGTCGTTTACGAAGGAGATCGAAGACTTCGACATGGATCGCATCGTCGACGACTTCGCATCCGCTGCCGCAAGGGTTGCCGAGGCGGGCCTCGACGGGCTCGAGATCATGCACGCCGGCCACCTGCTCGATGCCTTCCTCGCCCCCTGGCTCAACACCCGCACTGACGAGTACAACGGAGAACTTGAGAACCTCCTTCGCTTCCCGCTGCGAGTCATCGACGCGGTGAAGGCGGCAGTGCCCAAGGACTTCGTCGTCGGAATCCGCATGGCCGTCGACGAGCTGCGCGAGGACGGTATGCGTGAAGACCGGGCGAGTGACATCCTCACGACTTATGCCGCCCACGGCATCGATTTCCTCAACCTCAACGTCGGCACCATCAGTTCTGACAAGGACCTCGCCGAGGCGATTCCCGGGATGGGCACTCCCTCAGCGCCGTGGCTCGAAACCTGCCGTCGCATCCGCAAGGCCATCGACATTCCCGTCCTCCATGCCGCCCGCATCGCCGATGTGCCCACCGCCAGGTACGCGATCGAGGACAGTTGCCTCGACCTCGTGGGCATGACCCGGGCCCAGTTGGCCGACCCCTACCTGGTGACAAAGATCAAAGAGCATCGCGAGGACGACATCCGCCCGTGTGTGGGCGCGAACATGTGCCTCGACAGCATCTACACCTCGGGTGCCGCGACCTGCATCCACAATCCCGCGAGCGGGCGCGAAGCCGATCTGCCCCAGGAAGTTCCACGCAATGCCGGCGCCGATCCCAAACATGTCGTCATCGTGGGCGCCGGCCCGGCCGGCCTCGAAGCCGCCCGCGTCGCGGCCGTTCGCGGACACCGGGTGACCCTTCTCGAAGCGGACACGAGCGCAGGTGGGCAGGTGCGCATCGCGGCTCGTTCGGAACGCCGCCGCGACCTCATCGGCATCGTCGACTGGCGACTCCAGCAGTGCAGGAAGCACGGCGTCGATGTCCGCTTCGATACCTTCGCCGAGGCGGACGACATCCTCGCACTCGCACCCGATGTCGTCATCGTCGCCACCGGCGGCGTTCCCGATTCCAGCTACCCCTTCCGGGAGCAGGGCCCGGCCTTCGACGTCTGGGATGTGATGAACGACAGCCTGCGCCAGAAGCAGCGCGTCATCGTCTACGACGACCACGGCTTCTATCCCGCTCTGGACGCTGTCGAGCGCCTGGCCCGCAACGGCCAGCAGGTCACCTACGTGACCCCCGAACGCACTATCGGCATCGATGTCGGTTCGATGAACTCACCGGCCTACCTGCAGGTCTTCTCCGAATTCGGCGTCACGGTTCACCTCGGCGAGAGACTGGCCGCGAAGCCCGTGGCTGCAGACAAGAGCGTGCATGCGATCCTGCGCAATGACTACTCGGGCATCGAGACCGAGCTCGAGACCGACGCTGTGGTCGTCGACTTCGGGACTACACCCAACGACGACGTCTACTTCGCGCTCAAGCCGAAGTCGAGCAACCTCGGCGAGGTCAAGCTCGATGCGTGGATCCACGGCCAAGCCCAACCCGAGCCCAGCGCCACCGCTGGTTCAGGCAGCCCTGGCGGCACGAGCCCAAGCACTACCGCCGAGGCGAGCGCCCCCTTCGCGCTCTATAGGATCGGTGACGCCGTCACCTCCCGCAATGTCCATGCCGCCGTCCTCGAGGGACTACGTGTGGGAATGGGAATCTAAACCGATGTTGCTGAGCGATTTCGAGATTACGACTATCGACTATCACACGGCCGGAGAGCCGTTTCGGATCGTCGCCGAGCTTCCCAAGTCGATACTCGGGGCCACCGTAGCCGAGAAGCGGATGACTGCGATCAACGACGAGGAGATCGACGGAATGCGTCGGCTGCTCGTCAGCGAACCGCGGGGCCATGCCGATATGTACGGCGGTTTCATCACTGAACCCGATGACGACGGCGCCCATTTCGGGGTCCTGTTCTGGCACAAGGACGGCTTCTCGACAGCCTGTGGTCATGGGACCATCGCCCTCGGCGCCTGGGCGATCGAGTCCGGTCTCGTCGCCGCTGACGCCTCGGGACTGACCGATGTCGTCATCGACGTACCCTCGGGCAGAGTGAAGGCGAGTGTGCACACCGATGCGCTCGGCCTTGTCACCTCGGTCGACTTCGTAAACGTCCCCTGCCGGCTCATCGCGGCAGATGTCGAAATCGAGGCCGGACTCTTCGTCGACCTCGTGTGGGGCGGGGCCATCTATGCCTGTCTCGATGCAGATCGTCTCGATGCCGACCGGTTCTCTTCGGACTCAAGCGGTGACGGGCTCGCTGTGGTCCCTGGGAACGTCAACGAGCTCATCGCCCTCGGCAGGCAGGTCAAAGCCGCCCTCGCCGATCATCCGCTGACGAGGCACCCCGATGACGAGCGGCTGAGCGGGGTCTACGGAACGGTCATCGTCAACCGCCTCGGCACACTGCCCGGAGGTGAACTTCACCAGCGCAATGTCACCGTCTTCGCCGACGGTCAGGTTGACCGCTCTCCCTGCGGGTCGGCCACAGCGGCGCGTATCGGGGCGTTGCACAGCACTGGAGAGCTGGCGGCCGGTCAGGTGCTGATCCACGAGTCGATCATCGGCACCAGGTTCCGAGCTCGGGTGCTCACAGAGACAGTGGACGGAGTCGTCCCGATCATCACTTCGAGCACGCACAAGATCGCCACCTGCACATTCGTGGTCGATCCGCGCGACGAGCTCGTCCCCGGATTCGTCCTGCGCTGACCGGAAGCCATCCGGCACGTCCTCGTCGGTGACACTTCTGGCAGGAGCTCCAAGGCGAGCCCCTCTGCGCGGCTTGCTACCGCTCCACCACGAGGTCGCTCAGTGGTGTCGAACAGCAGGGGAGGAATTTGCCGGCCGCGATCTCCTTGGGGCGGATGCCCCCGGCATGGTTCATCTCGACCTCGCCGCTGACCAACACGGACTTGCATGTGCCGCACATGCCTTCTTCACATGAGGAGGGGAAGACCATGCCTGCTTCGACGGCCGCGTCGAGGACCGTGGTCTCAGGGTCGCAGTCGACGTGCTTGCCGCTGGTTGTGAAGTCGATGCCGAACTTCGCGGCCACCGAAGCGCCGCAGGCGAGCGCCGAGGCACCCTCCGCCTCGGCGACCTGTCCCTTCCGTGCCAGCCGGTCGGCCGGGGTCGTCGCGAAGACGAAGGACTCTTCATGCACTCGGGAACCGAGGACACCGAGCTCGTGCAGCATGATTCGGACCGCGGCCATGTAATCGGCGGGACCGCAGACGAAGGTCTCGCGATCGGCCAACTCGGGGACCACCTCGGCGAGGGTCTCCCGGGTGATGCGGCCACGGCGGCCAGCCCACGCCTCGGCGACTCCCGCCTCGGATGCGGAACCTCCTGCCTCGGATGCGCAGTCCCGGGAACACATTGTCACCGCGCTCACACCGGGGACCTGGGCCAGCTGCTCGAGCTCGGGGCGGAAGATGATGTCGGCCGGAGTGGCCGCATTGTGGATGAGGACGATGTCGGTCGCAGTTCCCGCCGGTCGGGCCAGCAGGGACCTCACCATCGACATGATCGGGGAGATGCCCGAGCCGCCGGAGACGAACAGGTGCTTCGCAGCCGGGTGGAAACTGGTGCTGAACAGACCGTAGGGCCCATCGACGTGGACGCGGTCGCCGACGCTCAAGACATCGTGGAGATAGGTCGAGACCGCGCCGCCGTCCACGCGTTTGACGGTCAGGGTGAACGTGTTCGTTCCGAACGGCGCCGAGGCGATCGAGTAGCAGCGCTCACGCTCGAGCTCGGGGATACGCACCGTCACGTACTGCCCGGGCTCGAAGTCGATCCTGGCCATCCAGGGAGCGAAGAGTTCGAAGCTCTTCACGTTGTGCGTGACCTCGGTGATGGCCACGCATTCGACCATCCCCGTCAGTTCCGCGTCGACGTCGGGGACAGCGGCGCCAAGGCCGGGAGCTGTCGCATCAAATCCGGCGTGCAGCGTCTCCTGGTCGATGGTCATCAGCCCTGCCCTCCTGTTCCGGTGCTCTGTGAGCTGTTGTGTGCTCGGTGAGCCTGCAGTCGTTCGATGTACCAAGTGCAGAACTCCTCGAGGTCACTCTCCGTGGGCGCATAGGGGCCGGGGACGTAGGCCGGGGATGAGATTCCTCGGTGGGCCTTCGCACACAGGGCAGCGTCCTGCTCATTCGTCTTCACCCAGACGGTCGTGAGGTTCTCCACGTCGTAGTCGACGCCTTCGACGGCATCTTCGTGGACCAGCCAGGTCGAGCGCACTCGCGTCGTGTCGGGGCCCAGCGGGATGACGGAGAAGGTGACCGCGTGGTCGCCCATGAAGTGGAACCAAGCGTTGGGTTGGGTGTGCATCGACAGTCGTCCCAGTTCAGGGGTATCGAGTTCACCCAGCAACTTCGCCGAGGCGGCCGCCCCGTCCATCGTGTAAGACTCCCCTTTCCCGTCGAGGGCGGCCCGTTCGATCCGGAAACCGGTAGGACGACCGCTGAGTTCTTCGATGAGCTGAGTGGGCAGATTGTTGCGTTCGCTGTTGGCCCGCAGCCGCTCTTCAGCATCGAGGTAGCGCTGATAGGCGGGCTTGAGTCGCTTTGGGACGGCTTCCGGCGCGTAGCCGTAGGTCGGGAAGAACGTGCATGTCAGCTCCGGGTGGCCGGCCTCGCAGTGATAGCACTCGCGGTTGTTCTCCATCACGAGCTTCCAATTGGCGTGCTCGATGAGGTCCACCTGGGCGGCGACTTTTGTCTTGCTCAGGGCGTGCGGTTCGATGTAGGGCGCGATCCGGTCGGCCACCTCGGCGAAGTCCTCTGGAGGATTCTGCGCCAGGCAGATGAAGATGAGTCCGGAAACGACACGGACATTGACCGAGCGCAGGGAGAAACAGGTCCGGTCGAAGCCGGGAGCCTGGACGCCTGCGGACATGAGATCGCCCTCGGGCGAGTAGGTCCACTGGTGGTAGCTGCAGACGATGTTGCCCACAGAGCCGTTGGTCTCGGACAGGAGGCGAGCGCCGCGGTGGCGACACACGTTGTGATGGGCGCGAATCTCCTCGTCGTCATCGCGGATGATGATGACCGAATAGTCGCCGATGTCGAGAGTGACGAAATCGCCGGGCTCGGGCACCTCGGCCGCCGCCGCTGCGAAGATCCATGTCGCTGCGAACACTGCATCGATGTCCCTGCGATAGAACTCCTCGGAGATATAGAACGGGGCGTCCAGGCAATAGCCGGGTCGACGGCCGTCGATGAGCCGGTCTGGATCGTCTGTTCGGACTTCGTCTGTTCGGGAAGCATCTGTTCGGGGATCAACTTCGGGTGCCAAAGTCATCGGTGTCACCGCCTCGCTGCGATTGCTGCTGTTGCTGCCTAAGGCCAGTGTCCGCCGGAAGACTCACGAATAAAAGCGAATCTTTTTCGACTTGATCGTGCAACAATATTGCATGATCGATCAGCGTCTCCACGTGCTCCGAGTCCTTGCCGAGGTCGGCACCGTCACCGAGGCCGCGCAGCGCCTCGGCTATACCCCCTCTGCGGTGTCTCATCAGCTGCGATCACTGTCCAAGGACCTAGGTCTGACCATCCTCGAACAGCGTGGCAGGGGCCTCGCGCTCACCCGCGTGGGCCAGCTTCTGCTCGAGAGGACGCAGGAGCTCTTCACTCGGTGGGAAGAGATCCGGGGTGAACTCGCCGAGGCGGATGCGGGCGGTTCCCTGCGGCAGAGGCGTCTGCGACTGTGCGGCTTCTCGACCGCTGCGGCGACTCTGCTGCCGCCGACCGCCGAGAGGGTGAATGAGATGTTCCCCGATTCGCACGTGACCATCATCGAAGCCGAACCGGAGGAATGCTTCGAGCTCCTCGTCACTGAACAGGCCGATATCGCCGTGGTGGTGGCCACGGATCCGCTGCCGCCGCGCAGCGATGTCCGGTTTGAGCAGAATGCCCTTGTCAGCGATCGTCTCGATCTCCTCGTGCGCAGCGATCATCGCCTCGCGACTCGCTCTGCGGTGTCACTGAGTGAAGCTGCGGAGGAGAGCTGGATCCTCGACCGCCCGGGTTCGCCCTACTACCGATTGGTGCGAACGGCCTGCGCAGCAGCCGGGTTCTTCCCCGAGAACGCCCACCAATCACGGGAATGGGAAACGGGTGCGGCCCTGGTTTCGGCCGGATTGGGCGTGGCCCTCATCCCCCGCCTGGCCAGACTGCCCGAGGGCTACGATGTGGCCCGCGTCCCGCTGCGCGGGGACCCCGTTCCCTCTCGGAAGATCCTCACTGGGGTGCGCAGCGGCTCCGCCGGACAGCCGATCATCACCGCCGCACTGAAGATCCTCCACGAGGTCGCCGCCTCGGTGGCTCAGCGCGGAGTGTGAACGGGTTGAGCTTCGCCTTGTTCGAGGTCTCACATCCGGGAAGGCCTCATCTCAGACGAGAGCTGACCAGTACCTACCCCCACCTCTCACCGTCGGTACCTTGTGCTCCCCATCGTATCGGCACCTCGGCGCTCTTGGTCAGCCCTGCCGTGGCAGGACTGTAACGAACACGCCAGCCTTTTCGCATGCCGAAGAGCATTCACATGCTGACCAGGGGTGACATAAGGTCAGTTCCAAGGCCGAGCCACTGTTCGCAGTCCCACCCGCAAAGGAAGTGCACACCGATGGACAACGTGAAGTCCCTGGACACCGAGACTGTTTTCGCCACGCTGACTCCCGCCGAGGCGGTTGCTTCCCTACGGGAGGCACTCGCGGGCGATTTCGATCCCAGCGATGACATCCCGCGCACGATCAGCGACATCTCTGCCGGGAACATGATATTCATGCCCTCCGAGATCGGGGGCTGGGTCGGCGTCAAGCTCGCCGGCGTCTCCGTCGGCAATCCCGAACGTGGCCTACCGCGGATCATGGCCCAATACCTCATGTATGACAGCACCACCCTCGAACTGCGGACCGTCATCGATGGTGCCGCTCTGACGACCTTGCGCACCCCGGCCGTGTCTCTGGCCGCGGTCGAACCCGCACTGAACAGGTTCACACAGCCGGTCAATGTCGTGATCTTCGGTGCCGGACCGCAGGGAACGGGGCATGCCGATACCATTGCCGATGTCCTCAACGTCGAGCTCGCCGATCTCACCTTCGTCGTCCGCTCCCCCGATCGTGTCACCGCCGATGTCCGTAACCGCGGCAAGGTGCTGCAAGCTCAGACCGCCGAGGTGGACGAAGCGTTGCGTGTCGCCGACATCATCGTCACCGCCACCACCGCCAGCGAACCCCTGTTCTCAGCGGATCTCGTCAAGCCCGGTGCCGTGGTCATGGCCTGTGGCTCCCACGATCCCCACTCACGTGAGCTGCCAGCCGAGCTCTTCACCTCGGCGCTGGTGATCGTCGAAGACCTCAGCAACGTTCTCAGGGAGGGCGGCGACGTCGTCCTCGCGATCTCCGATGGAGCACTGGACGCGGATTCACTCGTGACCATGAAGCAGTTCAGCAATGGCGAGGTCAGCGCCGATGCTGACCAGACGGTCGTCTTCAAGGGTTCAGGCATGTCCTGGGAGGATCTGGCTGTGGCCACGAGGCTGGTCGGCAAAGCATGAGTCCTTCTGCTGAAGGAGCAGCAGGAGCCGAGGGAGCCGCGGGGAACGCAGGTGAGCTTCGCCGCAGCATCGGATTGACCGAGCTGGTGTTCATCGGCCTGGTGTTCATCGGCCCGGCGGCGGCTGTGGGCGTCTTCGGCACGCTCGACGCGAACTCGGGCGGGGCGGTCGCTCTCGTATATGTCGTGGCCACGATCGTCATGTCGTTCACAGCGGTCAGCTATATGCGGATGTCGCGGGAGATCCCGCGGGCCGGGACGGTCTTCGCCTACGCCTCGACGGGAATCGGTCCACGTGCCGGATTCACCGCCGGGTGGATGATCCTCCTCGACTATCTGTTCATCCCGTCCGTGGCGTACCTGTTCACAGGCATTGCTCTGAACTCGATCTTCCCGAGCATCCCGGTCTGGCTGTTCACCGGCATCGCCGTCATTCTCACCACCGGGCTCAACCTGGCGGGCGTGAAGATCGCCTCACGGGTGATCACGCTGGTCGTGGTCATCGAGGTGCTCGTGCTCGGACTGGTCCTCGTCCTCGGCATCATCTTCCTCGCCGCCAACGGGCCCAGCAGAGATTGGCTGTCCCCGCTGACAGGCGTGGGCGCATTCTCACTCGCAGCGGTTCTGGCCGCGGTATCCGTGGCCGTTCTGTCCTACCTCGGCTTCGACTCCCTGGCGACCTTCGCCGAGGAGGCCAAAGGTGGGCCGAAGATCGTCGGACGCGCCACCCTCATATGCCTGGTTCTAGCGGGTGTCTTCTTCGTGGCGCAGACCTGGGTGGGCAGTCTGCTCTCACCGGTGTCTCCCGCTGAGCTGCAGGCCCACCCCGAGCTGGAGGGCGCTGCCTATTACGATGCCGTCGATGCCACCCTCGGGTCCTGGGTGCACTGGCTGTTGGCCTTGGCCAAGGCGGTCGGTGCCGCGTTCTCCGCCATGATCGGGCAGGCCGCCGGCTCACGCATTCTCATGGATATGGGCCGCAACGGCCAGGTGCCGAAGTTCCTCGGGCAGGTGTCCCCACGCACCGGTGTTCCGTGGAAGGGAATCCTCGTCGCGGCTGCTGGCAACGTCATCATTGCTGGTTGGGCCACGACCCGGGCAGACGGACTCGACCAACTCACGTCCATCGTCAATGTCGGCGCGCTGACCGCCTTCATCTTCGTGCAGGCATCGGTGGTCGGCTACTTCCTCGTCAAACGACAGGGCTCCGAGACGCCGAGCTGGTTCAAGCACGGTCTGATTCCGATTGTCGGCGCCGCCCTGCTCGTGATCGTCCTCGTCAGTGCGAATCGCTTGGCACTGATCATCGGCGCGATCTGGTTGGCCCTCGGTCTCGTCGTTTATCTGGTACGCAACCGCAGACGGGTGTGATTGCGGGGACCAGCTTCGACCGGGGGAGAGTCGCGTTCAGTCCTGGAGCCGGGTTGTGCCATCGATCCCACCTGAGGTGTTGAGCTGCTTGGCATAGCAGTAGTCGGCGCCCAGACCGTGTGAGGAGCACCAGGAAAGCGCTTCCTCTGGATCGTCGTATCCGATTCCCACAACGGTGACCCAGAAGTTGTCTTCTTTGAAGCTGGCGAAATCGCCAGACCAGACCAACTGCACGCGAGGGTATTCTTCCCGCAGCTCTTGGTGTTCGGCGAGGATGTCCTTTTCCTTCCAGACCTTCCCTTCTGCCTCCAGGTCCAGCCTCTTCGAGCTCAGCTGCGGCACCCATTTTCCGTTGAGGTCGGCCTTCACGCTGGGTCTGTCGCCCTTGATCAGCTGATCAAGTGCTTTCGCAGGGTCGTTCGACAGTGACGGTGATTCCGAAGGCTCGGGGCTCTCTGAGGGGCTTTGACTCGACGAGGCTTCATCGCCCGGGCTCTTCGTCGCCGATGAGGCGGGCGCCGCGACCGTGTCACCATCGGAGTCATTGCCGAATAGAGTAGCTGCGCCCCACCCGATTCCGAGTGCGACGAACACGATGAGAACCACACCCATCGCGATAAGCCCCTTCCGACTGCGGGGCTTCTCTGCCGGTGCGGCGGCATAGGGTCCTTGGCCATATTGGGTGTTGGCGTTCTGCACCGGCGCCTGCTGGTGGTGTGGGTACTGCTGATATTGCTGGTACTGGCCCTGTGAGGCCTGCGGCGAAGCGGATTCACTCTGCGGGCGCTTCGGCCTGGGGTACGGGTGCGCTGGAGGAGGGGGAGGCGTGAGAGTCGCAGCAGACCCATCGCCCCAACCAGCGTTGGAACGCTCTTCCGGTTGACCCCAACCGTTGTTCGACTGCTGCTCCGGCTGGCCCCAGCCGTTGTTGGCCTGTTGATTCCAGCCTGCATCCGACTGCTGATTCCAGGCTGTATTGGGCTGCTGCTGCGGAGAGTTCGCCCCAGGTCCTTGTTGACCGTTGCCGTTCCATGCATGGTCGCGGCCACTCCCGGATGGAGGCGGGTTCTCACTCATCAGCGGCTCTCGATCTTTCTTTGCGAAATAAGTCCGTTAAGACAACTTCGATGGTGCCACAATCCTAATATAGGATTGCCACTACAAAATGAATATACAGTCGAACAATGACTTATATCCACCTATAGAACCACTCGCCTGCATCGCAGCAGGCCCACACGGATGAAGGACCTGACATGAGCGACTCATCTCACGACGCCAAAGACAACGGAGCCGCGGACGAGTCGAGCAGCGCTGCCGCTGAGGAGCCGAAGAGCACAGAGACGTCTCCCGTCCCGAAAAAGCCTGAAGAATCCCCCTCCACTGAGCCGGACTCAGATGCTTCATCTGCTGAATCGGAAACTGTTGCTGACTCTGAAGCTGCCACTGGCTCAGAAAATGACGATCCGGACTCCACAGCTCGATTCGCACCTGGCTGGAACCAGGACAACCAACAGCAGTCTCACCTTTATGGCTCAGGACCGCAGAGCGGATCACCACGTCCAGAGTTGGGAACGCCCCACCCGAACCAGAGCCCTCCTTCGGGACAGGGCTCGCCATATCCTGCGTACGGCTCTCCCCATGGACAGCAGTATCCGGACCCGAGCTCGTACTACTCTCAACCGGGCAGTCAGCCGAATGGGTATCCGGGAAGCCAACCCGGTGGATACTTCGGCAGCCACCCCAGTGGATACCCCGGCCGCCAACCGGGTGGACACATGGGCAGTCAGCCCGACGGCCATCTCGGCGGTCAACCTCAGGGAGTTCCCTATCCTCAGCCGCCCCAGCAGCCTCAGTATCCTCAGCCTCAGATGTCTCCGTCTGCGGCGAAGTACCTGTCAGCATTCGGCCAGGAATCCACATGGCGCAGCGCTCTGATCCCGGCTGGGCTTGCGCTTCTGGTCGGAATCATCGTCTCGATCATCGTCGCGGCGCTGCTCACCTCGATGGGCGATTTCACGGATCTTGCTGAAGAGACAGGCTTCAACACCGACGGAATCAGCTATGCGCTGCCCTTCGTCCTGCTGGCAATGTCTCTATTCGGTTCGGGTGTGTTCCGCTTCAATGTGCAGGCTGGAGACATGGGCCAGGCAACCGGCAGCTTCTTCGCCTCCGGTGCGCCGTTGCTCATCACCATCATCGTCATCGGTGTGCTGTGGTGGTTCACGAAGCGCAGCGAGCTGAAATCACCGTCGCCCAACCGCGGCATCACCTGGATCCGCATCGGAATCACAACCTTGGCGATGGCCCTCGTTCTGCTTCTTCTCGAGGTGATTTTTGCGGCACGCTTCTCCATCACGGAAAGCGGCGGCGTGATCGATCTCGAGTTCTCCGCTGTGACCGTTCGTTCGTTCTTCCTGCCTCTGCTCGCCGTCCTCAGCACCAGCATCTGCGCGAGGATCGCCGGGCACTTCAAGGGCAGCGAGGCCATCGGTGCTCCCTTCCTGCGGTGGCTCGTCCCGCCTATTCTCGTGACGTGGACCCACCTCATCGTGACCACCCTTGCCCTGTCGGTCGTCGCGATCTTCATCATTCCGCTGTCCTTCGACATGCCCTGGCAGACGATTCCTGCACTCTTCATCAATGTGGGTCTGATCCTCACCATGCTCGTCCACCTCGGCGGAGTCAGTGCCACGTCACAGGGGGACATGATGGGATACGACTCTGGCGGATTCTCGGAGTCACTGACCATCTTCAGCCGCGAGGCGCCCGGGCAGCTGTGGATCGGGCTGCTTGCCGTCGTGGCCGCCATCCTCGCCGCAACATTGGTCGCCACCGTGACTCGTCGTCCCTATTGGACAGTCACTGGCGAGGACAAACAACAATGGACCACTGCGTGGAAGATTCCGTTGGCCTTCTGCGCTATCTGGGGGCTGGTCTCGGTGCTGGCGGTTCCCCTCCGAATTCACTTTGAGGGGTCTGCCGAGGCTGCGTCGATGTTCGATAGTTTCGGCACCGCCCGTGCTGGTGTCAGCCCTCTGGCTTGGTCGTTCCTCATCTTTGCCGTCTGGGGTGCTGTGATCGAGGTTCTGTCGAGGACCCTCGGCCCGCGGCTTGTCCTGACCATTCCAACGGTCGCGAAATTCTTCGCTGGGCGGGCCGTCCACCCGCACTGGGGCCAGGCTCTGAGGATGAGCGAACCACGCCATCCCCTCATCCATCCTGACGCCGTCGCCGGTCGCGGCGCCGGAGTCGGCATGACGGCGGCTGGTGCCGGTGCTGCCGGCGCTGCTGCGGCATTTGGCAGCCAGCCCGGATCGTTTACCTCAGGCACCGGTCCAACCTCCGTTCCTGGTTCGGCCTTGACTACTGGTTCTGCCCCGACTCCTGGAGCAGATTCTTCGGGCTATTCAAACGTCCCGCAATCAGGCTCCCCTACCCCTACTCACGCTGGACCCGGGGCGTACCCATCTGCCGATGCCACCTACCCGATGTCTACTCCTCCGAGTGGGGCCTATTCCACAGCTGGCTCGCCCCCACCTCCCGGACCAGCACCAGCCAAGCCCTTCGACAAGAAGAAGGCCACTCTGGTCGGTGTGATCAGCGGCGCGGCGGTTCTCGCAATCGTCGCCGCACTCATCGTCGTCACGCAGATCAACGGGAACACTTTCAGCCCCGAGGCCGCCGTTGAGAAGTACTTCTCGGAACTCTCCGATGGAGATGCCGAAGGCGCGCTGAAGATGGCCGATGTCGACGTACCCACCGAGCAGCGGCAGCTGCTCACGAACGACGTTCTCGGTGCAGCGAAAGCCCTGCCGAAGGACGTCACCGTCGAAGATGCTGATGTCAATGGGAACTCGGCGACAGTGACCGCGACCTACGACGTCGGAGGCAGCAAGGGCACAACGAGCTTCTCACTGCACAAGGCGGGCAAGAAGGCACTGTTCTTCGACGACTGGAGGCTGCAGGTACCCGAGCTCTTCTACCTCTCCGTCGAGACTCCCGGCCTGGACAAGGTCAAGATCAACGGCATCGATATCGAAACCAATGAATCTGCCCTCTCACTTCCCGCATTCCCGGGAATGTACACCATCGGGCTATCCGAAGAGACTGACCTGGTATCCGCAGACGAGATCGAGGCCCGCGCGTTCTTCGCTGAGGAAGGAGATATGGAAGAGTACGAGCCCGCAATGCTCGCGGCCCAGCCCACCGATGCTTTCCGCACCGAGGTGAACAAGCAGGTCAAGACGCTCATCGACAGTTGCGCCAAAAAGACCGTCGCCCAACCCGACGGCTGCCCCTTCGGCTCCTACAGCGCCGAGAGCCACGACGCGACAAACATCAAATGGTCGATCTCTTCGTATCCGACGGCCAGTGTGGGCGATTCGTCGGGCGAAGGCTACTTCGACCCTGAAGAATCCACCGGACCGAACGGTGGTCCAGCCTGGCCGATCTCGACCGAGTCGACAGGTGAGGCATTTGTGACCGGAAAGTACGAGTCGTACTTCGATGAGTCGGAGACCTTTGATGACACTGTGACGTTCTCGGTCGACGGAACTGCCGAAATCGTCGACGGCAAGGTCGTCATCAACATCGAAGGTGACTCGTACGGCTACTGATCAGGAGTTGAGCCTCGGCAGCAGATCCAGGCCTTCGGCCAGATATCGCTCGTGATCGGCGGGCGGCACCATGGCACCGCCCGTCAACCAGACCAGATGCGTAGCGTTTGCCCATCCGTCACCGCCCGACCCGTCATCGCCCGACCCGTCGCCCTGCCCCTCTCCCTGCCCCTCGCCGAGGTGGTCCATCGTTCGCCAGGGAACGGTCAGTCCCGCGGTCGCCGATGGTTCGACATCGAGGCCTTCGGTCTGGTGGAGCACTGCCACTCCCGCCTTGATGACCTCGTCGGTGACCGTAGCGAATCCCGAGATCAGAGGGCTGATGACCGGACCGATGAAGCGCGAGGGTCGTGCCACAGCCAAACCGTCGGCGGCTGTGGCTCCGCTCAGGCCGATGTCCTGAACTGAGATCGCGCTGTGCAATCCGGTTCTCACGCCGAGGAACATGGCGGGTGCTTGGCTCGGCTCGACGAAGATGGCGTGCACAGCGTCGCCGAAGACGCGTTTGAGTCCATAGGTCACTCCGCCGGGTCCGCCGCCGATCCCGCAGGGCAGGTACACGACCAGAGGGTGATCAGCGTCGACGGCCACTTGTGCAGCCTCGAACTGTTCTTTGAGACGCAGAGCCGCCACCGAATACCCGGCGAAGAGACTGCGTGAGTCTTCGTCGTCGACGAAGTGAGTGCGCGGCGCTCCTTCGGCCGATGTTCGGCCGGCTGACACCGCTGCCACGAAGTCACCGGCGTGTTCGATCACCTCGACGCCGTGACCGCGCAGGAGCTCCTTCTTCCATTCTCGTGCGTCGGCCGACATGTGCACAGAGGCTGCGAAGCCAAGTGCCGCACTGAGGATGCCGATCGACAGCCCCAGGTTTCCGGTTGAACCAACAACGATCCGGTGAGTTGCGGCGAGCGCGCGAAATTCCTCGGAGCTGTAGGTGGTGGGCTCGTTCGTGCTCAGTCCCTGTTCGGCGGCGACCGCCTCGGCGTATTCAAGTACTTCGTGGAAACCTCCACGGGCCTTGATCGATCCACTGACCGGAAGGGCATCATCGCGCTTGAGCCACAGCCTGCCGGGAAGTTCGACACCGAGGCGCTGGTTGAGATCGGCTTGGGCAGCATCGGCAGGAACAAGAGCAGATTCGATGATCCCCTCAGCGCCTGAGGTCTCCGGGAAGGCTTCAGCGAACCATGGAGCAAACCGTTCGAAACGCTGCGCGGCCGCACCCATGATTCCGGGATTCACACCTGTTCGGCGTTCCGCATCGGCTTCGAAGCTCGCGGCCATACCCTGAAGTACCTCGGCTGTGGGGTCGAGGTCGCTGCGCAGCCAGGTTGTCGGTTCACCGGCTGCTAGGGACCGGATCACCGGGTCGGCTGCATCGAATTCGATCTCAGGGTTCGGCTGAGACTGTGATTGAGGGGTCATACGGGCAGACTCCGGTTCTGAGCAGTGTCGAAGGACTCAATACGCTGATCTTATCCCTGGGGTTCGGAACTCAGTCCTTATTGATGTCCTTCGCTTCTTCCAACACATCCGCGAGTTCGCCGAGCCAGTCGGTGTAGCCGTCGTAGGTGTAGGCGCGTTTGTCGTCCCAGGTGCCGAGCTGTTTGTGCTTGACCGGGGGCAGACTTTTGAAGATGGGGTTGTCCTCGTAGTCGGTCGATGCGTCGTGGACGAGAATGACGTCTGCTGGGTAGTCGCTCATCTTCTCCCAGGAGACTTCGGCCCAGCTGGTGTCCTTCCCAGACTCGGGCCCAACGAGATTCAGACCGTCATCGGTGAGCATCTTCGCGACACCCAACTTCTTGGCTGTGTAGTTGATCTCGGGGCTGAAGTTCGCGAGCAGCACGGTCAGCCAGTCCTTGTCAGCAATGATGTCGCGGATTCTCTGTCGAGCGGCATCGAATGCTTTGCGCTGCTGTGCGATCTCCCCAGTCTCAGTGTCTCTGCCGAGCGCCTGTGCGATCGCGGCATATTGGGCAAACATGTCCTCTGGCGTTCCACCGTCGAGCTTGACCGGGACAAACGGAACGAGCTTCGCCACCTGGTCTTTCAGCTTGTCGTCCCACCATGTCCACCCATCGCCTTTGTCATTGCCATAGGCGATGATGATGTCGGGATTCGTCGCCGCGAGGGCTTCGAGGTCGAACTCCATATCGGTGCCGACGACTTCTACCCCTGTCTGGTCAAACGACTTTCCGGGGGACTCATTCTGACCGAAGCCGTAGACGGCTACCGGCTTGATTCCATAGGGGGCAAGCGCCGCGGCGGAGTAGAAGTCCATTGCGATCCGTTCAGCTGGGCGGTCCAGCTCAATGGTGAGGTCATCGTAACCTTTCGGACTATAGGAGAAGCCCTGCGTCCCGGTTGTCCCTGTGGTGGCAGCTTCACTCCCGGGGCTGCCGCAGGCGGCAAGGGCGAATGGAGCGAGTACGGATAATGCGAGCAGTTGGCGGCGGCGCATGGATGATCTTCCGGTATTCGTCTGTGCTGCGATCGGTGGAATCGAGCGAGGGGGTGAACAATTCGTTTGGCACGCAGCTGGATCTTCGTCTGGTGAGCAGCTGAACGTCACCGATCGGGGCCCTTGGACGCCAGCCGAGAACACCGTAGCATTATTTGGGAAGGCTATCCTTACTCAAGTGGCGTAGACTGGTTGATGACCCTGCACCACACCGCCCGCAGAGAGCTTCTCTCCACGGGCGGACGTACCGAGTTCCCCGCCACGGCGAGGGACGAAGGAGCATTTGTGCCACAAGCACCCATCACCGCCTTCGAGGCCACCGTAATCGGCATCGAAGATCTCAGCCCCGTTTTCCGCCGAATCACCTTCGGCGGCGAAGGACTCAGGGACTTCGGATGCAGCAGTCACCCCCGTGACCTGCGGTTCAAACTCATCATCCCCTCGGCCGGAGCAACGAAGCCGCAGTTCGATCTCCTCCGTTTCCTCGATGAGCAGGACCCCGACTCCGGCGTGTCCTGGTACCAGGCATGGTTGCAGCTCGACCCTGAAATGCGCGGTGAAATGCGCACCTACACGGTGCGCGAATGGCGCGAAGAAGCCTGCGAACTCGTCGTCGACATGGTTCTCCACAC
Source organism: Brevibacterium sp. FME17 (assembly GCF_014897515.1). Taxonomy (NCBI): domain Bacteria; kingdom Bacillati; phylum Actinomycetota; class Actinomycetes; order Micrococcales; family Brevibacteriaceae; genus Brevibacterium; species Brevibacterium sp. FME17. The sequence continues at coordinate 10,086 of NZ_JABUYD010000022.1, read as the reverse complement.
CGACGATCAGGGCCACTCGGGCCCCGCTGCCGCCTGGGCGCAGAACGCCGAGGTCGGCCACAGCCTGCACATCATCGGACCATCGCGTCATGCCGAAGGACCCACGGCCGGCATCGAGTTCGCACCCGCGGATGCCGACACCATCCTCCTCGCCGGTGACGAGACCGCGGTGCCCGCGATCGCATCGATCCTTGAGTCACTGAAGGACGCCAAGGTGCAGGGCAAGGCAATTCTCGAGGTCCCGACCGCCGAGGATGTTCTTGATCTGGACGCGCCCGCAGGGTTCGAGATCCAGTGGCTGCCCCGCGACACCGCCGCCCATGGTCAGCGGCTTGAGCCGGCTGTCCGTGATGCTGTCAGAGTCGAGGACCATGCCCTCGCCGAGGTGGGTGCTGGTACGGGTGCGAACATGAGTGCCGGCGCGCCAAGCAAACGGTCTGTTGAGCTCGACGACGTGAACATCGACGAAGAGATTCTGTGGGATGTGCCGGCTGCGCTGACGCAGGCCGCTCAAGGCAGTTCGAGTGGCACCGACAAGCATGCCCGCCCGTTCTATGCCTGGATTGCGGGTGAGGCCGGCCCTGTCAAGCGTCTGCGTCGTTACCTCGTCCAAGAAGTGGGCGTCGATCGTCATCAGATCGCGTTCATGGGTTATTGGCGTCAGGGCAAAGCCGAAGGCTGATCATCGTCGCGGCGCCACTCGGGTTCAGTTGTGAGCAGTTCGATTCGCCGTCGAGCTCTTTGAGGTCGAACGCAGCACTTGCGGGACTATGGTGAAAGCCGCACCGAAGAGACAGAATGCGCCGCCAAGCGCTGCCAGCGGCGGTGGAACTTCGCCGAGAATGAGCCAGGCGAGAACGACGACGATCGCGGGGACAAGCAGCCCCGAAGAGCTCAGGACACCAGCCGGAAGGTAACGGATCGCATATCCCCACAGGTTGAAGGCGAGTGCGGTGGGCACTACGCCGAGGTAGATGATCTGAACGGTGATGTCGACGGGAGCTTGGGCCACCTCGGCGATCAATCCGGGCGCGAAGACGAGGCAGGCAAGGGTTCCGGTAAGAATGCCTCCCCAGGTCACGGTCACAGAATCAGTGTGGGACAGGAACCGTTTCTGCAGCAGCACGCAGGAGGCATAGAGAATCGCTGCGGTGAGACTGAGGAGCATGCCGCCGATGGTGAACTTTCCGGTGAAGCTGGCCACCGTGATCATCCCGATTCCAGCCATCGAAACCACTATGCCGATGAGCAGCCTGATCGGCAGCCCCTCGCCGAGAAACAGCCCCGCAAAGACGGCGACCAAGAGTGGGCCGATGTTGACGATCATCGCAGCTGTTCCTGCGTCGATCGACTGCTCGGCCGCGTTGAGGACGACCGTGTACCCGGCGAACCAGGCAACTCCCCAGATGAGCATGATCAGCCATGTCATCTTCGAGGTCGGGAACCTCGGCTTGCGAAAGAGCATCCAGGCGGAGAGGACGATCACAGCAGCGCCCATCCGCAGCAGTGACATAGGACCTGGGGAGTAGTGGTCGCCGGCATCGCGAATGACGACGAACGACGAGGCCCAGAAGACCATCGTCAACAACGCCGCTATCCACGGCATGATCCGTGGCGGAGTTTCTTCCGCGACTGGCTCGACCGGTGGCGGGGGCACGTCAAAAATCGAGGCGGCAGTGGCGGTCATCTGAATCGGCGCGCAATTTCCGGCGTCGGAGCAGTCCTTCATGGCTACGATTATTCTGCTGCTTGCCGTCAATTAAAAGCGCACACTATTGCACATCTGTGCGCAGAGTCCGTACGGTTGCTGAATGAACAATGTCATCCAATTGCGATCGTTCAAATCCGTTGCCGCCACCGGCTCCGTGCGAGCAGCAGCTCAGCATCTCGGCCTGTCACCGTCGGCAGTCAGCCATCACCTCAAGCTGCTCGAAGAGAACGCTGGCCTGACATTGTTCCGACGCCGAGGCCGAGGCCTGTGCCTGACTGATACCGGCACCGCCATTATGGGAGAGGTCGACGGAGTCCTCGAATCGTCGAGCCGACTGCAGCAGCGCATCTCAGATCTGAAAGACAGCCGAGTCAACCGACTGTCGATCGGATATTTCAGCACCGCAGGCAACCGATGGATGCCGGAACTGGTGCTCTTCCTCGAACATAAGTTCCCGAATACGGCAGTTCAACTCAACTTGGCTGAGGATCAATGGCATGAGGGTCGGTCCGACATCCAGATCATCATCACCGAATCCAAAAACCCACCGTTTCCACCTCAGATCAACAGCAGCCTTCTGCTTGAAGATCCGTACGTCGTCGCTGTACCCGAAAACCACGAGCTGGCCACACGCAGAGAACTCTCGCTGATCGAAGTGGAGAGATACTCGTGGATCGACAACGATAGAGGCGAGGGACCATGCAGGACGATCCTCTTCGACGCCTGCGCCAGGGCTGGAGTTCAGGTGCAGTTCAAACACGAAGCCCACTCGTACGTCGCCGCGCTCCACATGGTCAGCCGTGGATTGGGGATCACCCTGCTCCCCCGCCTCGGCATCGACCAACTTCCAGCCGGAGTGGCTATCGTGCCACTGGCAGCACCCGAGCCGATCCGCTATGTCCACGCCATCAGCGACCCTGGTCATCCGCAGCAGGAAGTCATCGATGATGCGATCTCTGCTCTTCATGAACTTGCCAGTGACGATGCCGAGAAGAGCAGAGGAACCGCGGCTCGATTCAGTAGCTTCGCGGCATCCCGAGAACGTGGGAACCGAGGTAGTTAAGCACCATCTCCTGACTCACGGGTGCAATTTTCATGAGCCGAACTTCCCGAAGATAACGCCCCACATGGTACTCCTCTGAGTATCCCATTCCACCGTGCACCTGAACCGCGCGATCCGCAGCGTCCACCCCAGCCTCGGCACACAGATATTTTGCTGTGTTTGCCTCCCGACCACTTGCCAGCCCTTGATCGTAGGCCCAAGTAGCCTTCCGAAGTGCCAGCTCAGCAGCGTCAAGCTTCGCGAGGGAATCTGCCAATGGGAACTGGAGCCCCTGATTCATACCAATGGGCCGATCGAAGACGACCCGCTCATTTGCATACTTGACCGCCTTGGCAAGTGCCGCACGTCCGATCCCCAGAGCCTCTGCCGCGATGAGCATGCGCTCCGGATTAAGTCCGTCCAAGAGGTACTTGAACCCCTCGCCCTCCTCGCCCACTCGATGTGATTCAGGGACCACGAGGCCCTCGATAACGAGCTCGTTGGAGGAGACTGCGTTGCGTCCGATCTTGCGGATCGGGTTGATCTGCACATGAGTCCGGTCGAGGTCAGTAAAGAACAAGGTCATACCGTCTGTCGGCTTCTCGACATCTTCACGCTTCGTGGTGCGCGCCAACAAAAGGATCTTGTCGGACTCCATCGCCTTCGAAATCCAAACCTTACGGCCAGAGATTACATATTCATCGCCCCGCCGCTTCGCGAAAGTAGTCACTCGAGTTGTGTCAAGACCTGCGTCAGGCTCAGTCACTCCGAAGCATACGTGCGTTTTACCCTCCGCGATCAGCGGCAAGTTAGCCTTCTTGAGCTCCTCGCTGCCGTGCTTGATTACCGGGTGTAGACCAAAGATCGTCATATGGATCGAACTCGCCGCGTTCATAGCACCACCCGCAGCTGCAACCGATTCGAGCAATAGGGTCGCCTCTGTGATGCCAAGACCGTGGCCCCCATACTCAGTCGGCGTAGTCAGACCGAGCCACCCCTTCTCCGCCAGCAGGTTGTAGAACTCCGTCGGGAACTCATGGTTGGCGTCCCTGTCAGCCCAGTACTCGTCGTCGAATTGAGCCACAATTTCCTGGGCGGCTTCGCGCACCATCAGCTGATCATCAGTCAAGGCGAAATCCGCCATAATAATCTCCTCGATAAATTCAGTGCCATAAGGTCGAACGATTCGACGATTGCGGCTAATACGCGCGAATCGCTGTCACACCTAGACCCGAAATTCTCATCCGACCCTCCGTGGTTGTCGTTGTACAACGAGTTCGATCGCATTTTATTTGGTAGTACCAATATAGAATGTAATCGAGGATCCCGTCAGACTCAAGAAAGAACTCATGAACACGACCGAGACTTCCAGGTTCGTCGCCGAGCTGCGCTCACGAATTCTCGACGGCACATTACCTGCAGGCACCAGGCTAGACGCGGAACGCGAACTCGCCGCGCACTACGAACTCAGCCGCACCACAATTCGTGCCGGCCTGCAGGCATTGGCCTCCGAGGGAATGATCCAGCGAAAAATCGGCCGGAATGGCGGTAGTTTCGTCACCACGCCGAGTGGGGACACAGTGACAAGCTCTCTCCAGCTCGTCATCGGAACTGGCGGAATCGCGGAGCGTGATCTCATGGAGACTCGCCTGGCCATCGAGCCCCAGTGTGCCGACCTCGCTGCGACTCGAATGAGCGAGGATGAAATTGGCAAACTCTCAGCAATCCAATCGGAGATGACTGCGGCTATCCGGCCAGTTGGCAACCCAGCCGATCGGCCGGCTTTCCTGCGGGCCAACGCTCGCTTTCATCTCCACATAGCCCAGGGAAGCCACAATCACGCCCTATCCGCGATCCTCGCGGGGCTCATTGGCCCTATTGAAGTACTCACCGACGACCCTCATCTTGTCGGGCCGGGTCAGCTTCGGGAAGTGGTGCAAGCCCATGAGCACATCTTTTCTGCAATTAAGTCGCGTGACGGAGTCCGTGCTGCCGACGTGATGCGCAAGCACCTACACGCCCATATCCGGTTGTCCAACAAACACTGAAGTCACTCACCGAGCGAAGTTTAACCAGTGAGATCACCCTTGTTGGGCAACCTGTTTTCGTCTACAGTATTCGTTAATACGTACCCTTCGTGCGCATATACCAATGGAGGTGTAATGAAGTCACGCACACAGGTCATAGCAGCACTGTCCGCCGTCCTCATTCTGGCGTCAACGACACTGAGTTCATGTACCCCGGCAACAACTGCAGACACGACTACTCTGTCCTTGGCCGACAGCTATGCTCCCACACATATTTTCGCGGAATCCGGAGTCAGCATCTTCATGGACGAAGCTTCGGATCCCGACAGCGGTCCTATCGGCGGTTCAGAGGAAACACTGGACTTCGCCTATTACCCGGCAGGACAAATGGGGACTCCGCGAGACCTCGTGTCTCTCAATCGATCGGGAGTTCTTGACATTACCCCCGCTTCGGCGGCCTATCTCTCCGACCAGCTTCCCTTATCCAGTGTGTCCGACTTGCCAGGCATGGTTGAGGATTCTTGCGTGGGCGCACAAGCTCTGTTCGACATGATGTCCCCGGGAGGAATTCTCTACCAAGAGGAATATGCACCACGTGGTCTGCGTCCACTGTGGGTGTCGGTGCTTCCCAGCTACGAGATTCTGACTGTCAGCCGCCAGATCAATTCTCCTTCGGACCTTCGCGGACTCAATATCAGAACTTCAGGCGGAGCTCTCGACGCGACTCTTTCCGACCTCGGGGCGGCAGCTGTCAGCATGCCGGCGCCCGAGGCATATGAAGCGCTGTCCCGGAAGACTGTGGACGGCGTGGCTTTTCCCTTCATCAGCGTGCTCCCGTACAAGCTGCAAGAGGTACTCGACTACTCGACGACAGGACTGAACATCGGAGCATTCGCGATTCCATATGTCATCAGCGAAGAGACATGGAGCGAACTTGACCCTGCAATGCGGAGTCGAATCGAGAGGGCCGGCCACGATGCGCAGAACAGCCTGTGTCAGGCGGTCAATGACGAGACCCCAGCAGCAATCGACGCGATCGGCAAGGACGGGGTCGAGTTCAAGACCCCCGATGCTCAGGGAATGAAGGAATTCGAAGACAAGCTGGCACCTGTGCGCAAACAATGGGCCGAAAACATGGATTCGATCGGCAAACCGGGTTCACAGGTGCTCTCCCAGTACGAAGCTCTCATCGCGCGATACGAAGGGAACTCGAAATGACTCGTGAACACAGATCGGCGATACAGCGGACGATTCACACCATCAAGATCGTCAGCGTGACGCTTGCCGGTGTGGCGATCACAGCCATGGCGCTGGTCATGCTGGCAGAGACCTTGATGCGTTATGTCTTCACCAACCCTCTTGGTTGGAATATCAGTGCAGTTGAGCGGATCTTCATGCCAATGTCCGTCTTCCTTGCGCTGCCCTGGCTGTATCTGACTGCGGGACATGTCACTGCGGAGCTCGTCTACGACAGATTGCCAACTGCGTGGCGTACGAGTGCCCGCATCATCGGGCATCTAGTACTCATCCTCATTACTGCGGCTCTTACATACGGAGGCATGGTGACGGCCATGGATTCGTTCACTCTAGGCGACGCTCCGCCTCCGGGTTCAAGCGAGATTCCAATTCCGACATGGCTGTGGCAACTTAGTCAGCCAGTGGGAGCTGCGGCCCTGTTCTTCGTCGCTGTCGTCGACACTCCTAATGTCATCACAGGTTCATCATCAGCCAATGCCAACGCAACCGGGGGTGAAGACGCGTGATCGCCATAACAATCAGCGTCGTCCTACTGATTCTCATCCTCATCAAGGTTCCTATTCCCTTCGCGATCCTGGGCGCAGCTGGTATTGGTCTGTTGTGGGTGGGAGGTAGCGAGAACCTCATCGGAGTCTTCGAAGTCATTCCGATGAGCTCGGTCGGTAGCAATTCGCTCGCTGCAATCCCACTCTTCATCCTCATGGCCCATCTCGTTCTCAAGAGTGGGGTCTTGGACACCTTGTTCAACTCGGCGAGTACGTTGATCGGACGAATTCGAGGCGGAACCGGCATCGCAGCGGTATTGGCAGGCGCAGGCTTCGCGGCAGTGTCGGGGTCTTCAACAGCCGCAGCAGCCACACTTGCCCACACTTCTACAGGCACAATGCTCAAGCAGGGTTACAGTCCCAGACTTGCGAGCGGAACGGTCGCAAGCGCGGGCACACTGGCTGCGATGATTCCGCCGAGTATCCTGCTGGTCTTCTACGCCATCACCGCTGAAACCAGCGTCGGAAAGACGCTGCTCGCCGGAGTCATCCCCGGCATACTCATGAGCTTGGGACTGGCAATCACAGTCTGGGTGATGGGTCTACGTGGACATGCTCCTGCAACCGAGCGCACTCCATGGATGGCCAAGCTCACCGCTTTGAAAGGCCTACTGCCGATTGCCTTCCTGTTCGCCGTAGTCGTAGGAACGGTCTTTCTCGGGATCGCAACCGCCACCGAGGCCGCGGCGCTTGGATGCTTAGGCGGGCTCTTCCTTATGGTGTCGATGAAGACGATGACCTGGTCAAACCTCAAATCCGCTGTTGTGGGCAGCGTCTCCAGCAGCGCGATGATACTCTCCATCGTCTTCGCGGCACATGTGTTCGGGATCTTCCTTACACAAACTCAGGTCGCTCCAACAGTGGTGGAATACGTCCAAGGTCTAGCGATCGCTCCGACTCTCGTCATCGTCATCTTTGCGCTCATCTATTTAGTGCTCGGGTTCTTCATGGATCAAATGGCGATTATCGCTCTGACAGTTCCGGTGACTCTTCCAGTTGTCGAAGTGCTCGGCTTCGACCCGATTTGGTTCGGCGTAATCGTCATACTTTTAGCAGAGATCGGGCTGATCACCCCACCCCTGGGGCTCAACGCGTTTGTCGTGTCTCGCGCGGCCGGAATCAGAGTCGAAACCGTTTTCATGGGCTCAGTTCCCTTCATTATTGCAATGCTCATCGTCACGACCCTGATATTCGTGTTCCCCGATCTGTCATTGTTTCTGACCACAAGTGTGAATTGAGGAAATAAGCAGTGAACTCCGCTCCTTCTCAACCAAGTTCGGACAAAACCGATCCTTCAGCGTCTACCCGGCCCGTCTTGGACGGTTTGAAGGTTCTCGAATTGGGCACTGTCATAATGGCGCCGTATGCAGGGAAGATCCTTACCGATCTTGGTGCCACGGTGATAAAGGCCGAGCAACCGGGCGGGGACATCGGCCGACGCATAGGACTTGGTGGGGTATCCGGAGACAGCGTGCTATCGATGAACCTCAATGCTTCAAAACACAGCATCGAGATCGATGCCGGCTCCAAAGCCGATCGGCCGGTCCTCGAACACCTCATCGGCTGGTCGGATGTCATTATCACCAATCTGCTGCCCCGGCGACGACGTCGCTACGGGCTTGACTGGGAGAATGTCCGCCGACTGAATCCTCGAACGGTCCTGTGCACTGCGCAGGGCTTCTCCTCCCATTCCGACCTGGGTGATCGGCCAGCTTACGACGACATCATCCAAGCAGGGTCTGGTGTCGCAGACACATACAGCTTGCGCGATGGCAGGCCAAGCTATTCTCCCTATGTCGTGGCCGACAAAGTCTGCGGAATGACCATGGTCCAGGCAGTTTTGGCAGCCCTATTCAAAACGCAGGCGAGCGGAAAGGGCACGTGGGTCGATGTTCCGATGGTCGAAACCATGGCGGCGTTCACGTTGGTCGAACACCTTGGCGGCCAGACCTACTCCCCTCCCCGCGGAGATGTCGGATGGTCGCGTGTACTCTCCCCCGAACACAGGCCTCATCAAGCTCTCGACGGCTTCATGTGTGTAATGCCCTATACAGACAAGAACTGGGCTGATTTCTGCACAATCATTGATCGACCCGACTACCTGGACCACCCTGATCTACTTTCAAATCAGGCAAGGACTCGCAATCCGAGAGTCTATGAGTCCGTTCTCGCCGAGTATGCCTCGACACGTACGTGTACGCAGATCAAGGAGGAATGCGAGGTTCTTTCCATTCCAGTTCAAAAGGTCATGAAGGTCGAGGAAATACCAACTGACGAATATCTGGGAACGTCGTCGATGCTCTCGCGTGCCTCACACTCAAACGAGGGCGACTTCGTCCACGTAGGATCACCTCTCACTTTCGTCAACCATCCACGGCCCCCGGTGAGAGGGACGTCGGCAATCGATGCCGACCGCGCCGAGGTCTTCGACATGATCGGCTATTCGAATTGACTCTGTACGCTGTCTCTCACACCACTATCCGGTAAGAGAGAGTCCATGACATCGACACATCGTACGGTCAATCGTATTGTTCGAATACTTGAGTCGGTCGCCCGATCGGGAGATACAGCTGTCAGCCTGACGACCCTGGTACGCGAGCTCGAAGCCCCCAAGAGCAGTGTCTACGGTTTCGTGAAGGGGTTGTGCGCGGAAGGATATCTCGACGAAGTCCACGACGGCTACATGCTCGGCACAGGCGTCGCGCATGTCCTCGGCCCAGCTGAGAACTCGATTGTGCTGCTCATTGAGGATGTGCTCGAAGAGATCTCAGCTCGCACTGGTGAGACCGTAACTGTGGCCATTCGTGTTGCCAGCTCGGTTGTCTATGTTCACAGTCTGCCCGCTGACTATGAAGTCTGCTATGTCCCGCAGCTCAAAGTCAGACGCCCTTTGTTACCAACCTCCTCAGGAAAGCTGTTCTTCGCACTACAGCCGAAACCCGGGGACGAAGAACTGCTCGCAAAATTCGAGCCCAACCAGCGGTCGAAGCTGCAAGCAGAACTGCCTGGAATTCGCGCCTCCGGAACCGCACTCAATCGCGGAGAGACAGTTCCCGACGTGGCAGCTACCGCAGTAGGAGTATTCGTCGACTCGGTGCTCAATGCAGCGATCACAATCGCGGGCCCAACCACCAGGACAGAACCACACTTGCAACACTACGGAGATATTGCGCGCGAGCTGCTCGAGCGCGCGGGGTTCGGTCAACCCTGAAATTATGGTCATCTACTTCCACGTGGTGTAGCGCCGGGAGGCAGCTGCCAGTAAAACCAGTTGCCACCGGAGACCGGTGTTCAAGTTCGCCTCGCTTCCAGAAAGAGGTCCTCTTCCCGCAAGCATGATCTGGCACGCTCAGCTTCCAGCGAGTGGAAGCCCAGGCACCTAAAGCGGCTATAGTCCACTCCAACTCATTCGTCGAAGAGTGTGTCGATGACGTCTTGAGCCACGAACCTCGCATGCAAGATCGGTCGCCTACCCGGATCGATCGAGGCAGGAGGCACCCACGC
>NZ_JABUYD010000021.1:0-70051 GCF_014897515.1 Brevibacterium sp. FME17 | reverse complement strand
AGCCGCTTAACCGTCGCTTCACTCACCTTGGTACCGCTTGACTTGAAAACTTCCGAATCGGGAAGTCTCGGTAAAGAGCATCTTTTGGGGTGTGCCTCGGGATAAGTTACTGACACCAGCGGTGCGGGCAACAACGAGGTAGCCCGGTCGCTGTGAGCAACTCCGACAAGGAAGTGAGAAGCCCCGTTATGGTGATGGCAAGTGGATCGGCCGATTATCTCGGTCTCGCGAATGCCCCCGTTCTCTGGATTCTGGCAATGGCAGTCATGGGCGTCGTCGTGGTCCAGTCATTGATCTATATGAATGCGGTGAAGAAGAACGCCGAGTCGGCGGGAATGAGCCAACACGAGGTCAGGTCCGCCTTCAGGGCGGGCGGAGTCGCAGCGATCGGGCCGTCTCTCTCCGTGGTTCTTGTTGCCATCGCCCTGTTGCCCCTGTTCGGCACTCCCCCGGTTGTGGTACGTGTCGGGCTCATCGGCTCCGCAGCCACAGAGGTCGCTTCGGCCTCGATCGCGGCAGGCACCATGGGCTCGAGTCTCGGCGATGAGACATTCACCCGCGGCGTCTTCATCGTTGCGCTCATGGCCATGAGCATCTCAGGCGCCGGCTGGATGATCTCCACCCTGATTCTGACTCCCGTGTTCAAACGCAGCTCTCACAAGCTGGAGAAGGTCAACCCTGCGCTGATGTCCATCGTTCCCGGTGCAGCCCTGCTCGCAGCATTCGCGGCGCTGACGTTCCGGGAGCTTCCGAAGTCACCGACACATGTCATCGCGATCCTCGTGTCTGCAGTGGTGATGACGATCTGTCTCTTCCTCGCCAAGACCCTGAAACAGCCGTGGCTCAAGGAATGGGGACTCGGAATCTCCTTGCTTGTGGGACTCATCGCGTCCTACTTCGCCCACTACGCCGGCCTCGGCGCCCCCGAAGCCTGAGGAGAACATCATGTCCAACATCATCACGTCACCTTCACACGCAGCCTTTGAGCGGACGACGACCAAATGGGGTTCTCTCACGCTCTTCATCGGGTTTCTCATCGCCACCTCGGTGCCCTTCTATCTCCTGTTCGTTGCCGATGCGAACGTCAATTTCGGGGAGATCTTCAAGGGCTTCCTTGCCGTCTTCGCCGTCTACGGTGTCTTCTACGTCGTCGAGCCGCTGACCTACTTCCCGATCCTGGGACCAGCAGGCATGTACCAGGCATTCCTGATTGGCAACATCTCGAACAAGCTGCTGCCCTCGGCGATCGTCGCCCAGGACACGCTCGGAGTGAAGCCGGGCACACGCAAGGGCGAATACGCGGCCACCATGGCTATCTGCGGTGCGGCACTGATCCACGTGGCCTCCATGGTGCTCTTCGTCGGCATCCTCGGTACCTGGTTGGTCTCGATCATCCCCGAGCTGGTGACACTCGTGGCCAAGCTCTATATCCTGCCCGCCATCCTCGGTGGAGTCACGGTCCAGCTCATCGCCTCACTCCGCCAGGTAAAATCCACACTCATCGCCTTGGGCGCGGCCGCTCTTGTCATCCTCGTCCTCATTCCGCTCGTCCCGATCCTGGCCTCCGGGGACGTCGCCATCGTCGTCATCTTGACGATTGCGATCACCTGGTTCACACGCAACAAGGCCATGACCGACAAGAAGGGGCCGGCAGACGGCGACAACGTCGGAATCAACTGACGATCGCCTGGCACATCAGTACCCAATACCTGAGATCATCGAAGACACCCACCGTGAAAGGACATCATGTCGCTCAACACCACCCTCCGGAACACGATTTCTGCGAATCTCGCGCAGACGGTTGCCGACTACAAGGACTTCCATCGCACACCTGAGCTGTCGATGCAGGAGACCCAGACGGCTGCAACAATTGCGTCGAAGCTCAAAGCGCTCGGCTTGGAGACGTACACCTTCGGCGGCACAGGCATCGTCAGCGTCATCGAGAACGGCCAGGGCCCGGTTGTCGCCTACCGTGCCGACACAGACGGCCTGCCGATCACTGAGGACACCGGCTACGACTACGCATCGACCGTGGAGGGGACTCTGCCCGACGGGTCGACCACCAAGGTGATGCACGGCTGCGGCCACGACACACACATCACCGTAGGACTGTATCTGGCCCGCTACCTCGTCGAACACAAGGATCTGTGGTCGGGAAGCGTGGTGATGATCTTCCAACCCGGTGAAGAGACCGGGGAGGGCGCGCGGGCGATGCTCGACGATGGTCTCTGGGATTCGATCGTCAAGCCAGAGGTCATCTACGGTCAGCATGTGTGGCCCGGCAAGGCGGGACACATCTACGTGGCTAAGGGAACTGCCATGGCGATGTCCGATTGCATCAAAGTCACTGTCAAGGGCAAGCAGGCCCACGGTTCGCAACCCGAGAGCGCGGTCGATCCGATCGTCCTCGGTGCCTATATGATCACCAGGCTCCAGTCCATCGTGTCGCGTGAGATCTCGGGTCGCGATATGGCTGTGGTCACAGTGGGCACCTTCCACGGTGGGCTGAAGGAGAACATCATTCCCGACTCCGCGGAATTCAAACTCAACATCCGTACCTTCAACGAGGAGGTCCGCGCGGTCGTACTCGACCGTGTCGAACGGATCATCCGCGCCGAGGCTCAGGCCTCCGGAGCACCCGAACCGCTCGTCGAAGACATGTATCGCTTCCCGCGCTGCTACAACGATCCTGCTACCACGGACCTGTTCCTCGAAGCCCTCGGATCTGAGCTCGGCGAGGAGCAGGTGCACCTGGATCAAGCCGTCACAGGCAGCGAGGACTTCGGCGCCTTCGGCGACGACATCGATGTTCCCTATGTGTACTGGTTCTTCGGAGGCTACTCCCCCGCCAAATTCGACGGTGATGAACCCCCAGCAGGCAATCATTCACCGTTCTTCGCCCCCGACGATGTCGAGACCACACTGGAGACCGGTATTCGCGCGGCGCTGAGCGCCGTCCTCAGCACGGTCGGGAAGTGAGGTGACGATGAGCGAGGAACTGCGCTGGCTGTCCACACGCGAACTGGCGAAGAAGATCGCGACGAAGGAGATCTCCGCCCGGGAAGCACTCAGTGATCATTTGGCACGCATCGATGCGATCAACCCGGCGATCAACGCGGTCGTGACCCGAGACGATGAGGCCGCTGCGGCACGGGCAGATGCCGCTGACCGAGCAGTGGCCAAGGGCGAGCCGATCGGTCCTCTGCATGGGGTGCCGATGACTCACAAGGACACACACGACACCGCAGGTCTGCGCACGACTTGGGGTTCGACGATCATGGCCGATCGTATTCCGGAGTCGGATTCACTGATCATCTCCCGCCTCAAGGCTGCCGGAGTCAACACCACGGGCAAGACGAACGTGCCGGAATTCGCGGCGGGCTCACACACCTTCAACCCGGTCTTCGGCACCACTCTCAACCCCTATGACACATCCAAATCGGCTTCGGGGTCTTCCGGAGGAGTCGGTGCTGTCCAGGCATCGGGTATCCAAGCCTCCGGAGACGGTTCGGACATGGGAGGCTCGCTGCGCTCCCCCGCGTCGTTCAACAATGTGGTGGGTTTTCGCCCCTCGAACGGACGAATTCCGCATACGTTGCCGGGCAATCCGTTCGCATGGTTGGCGCAGAGTGGATTCATGGCCCGCACGGTCTCCGATGTGGCGCTGACGATGAGCGCGACGGCTGGACCGCAGCCGGGTGGCCCGCGTTCGATCGGCGAACCCGGCAGCGTCTTCGATCTCCCCGAGTTCGGTCTGGGTACCGACATCGAACCTGATCTGAACGGCGTGAAGATCGGGTTCAGCCCAGATCTCAACGGGTTGCTCCCGCTTGAAACCGAAGTCCACGAGATCGTGGCAGACACGGCGAACGTGTTCTCCTCACTGGGCGCCGATGTCCTCGACACGATCCCCAACCTCGGCGATGCCGATGAGGTCTTCAATGTCCGTCGTGCCCTTGACTTCGTCCATTCCTGGGGTCCATTGCTCGAAGAGCACTCAGACCAGATCAAGGACTCTGTGGTCTGGAACATCCAGATGGGACTGAACCTGACCGGCACCGAGGTGGTGTCTGCTGATCGTGCGCGCGCCCGTCTCCACGGCGAGGTCGAACGCTTCTTCGGGGGGCACGATCTGCTGGTACTCACCACCTGCCAGGTTCTCCCCTTCGACGCGGGCATCGAATACCCCACGGAGATCAACGGGGTGGGACTCGAGAACTATCTCGACTGGATGCGAGCTCTGTGTCTGATCTCGGCTACTGGGTGTCCTGCCATCTCCGTGCCGGCCGGCTTCTCGCAGTCAGGCCTGCCGGTCGGTGTCCAGCTCGTCGCGAAGCCGGGTGCCGACGTGGATCTCCTGCGCATGGCACATGCCTTCGAAGCAGTGACGCAGTTCCATCGCCGCCGTCCTCAGTTGTCTGCGTCGATGCCCTGAGCCCGTGCGATCTGGGAGATCTCGGTGGCCAGATCGATGTCCTTGTCGGTGATCGACCCGGCGTCATGGGTGGTCAACGAGATGTCAACGTGCGGGAATCGCAGGTCCACATCCGGGTGGTGCCCTGCGGCTTCCGCGGCGTCGGCAATAGCGTTGATGAAGGTCACTCCACTGACGAAGGATCCAGTCAGGAACCGTGCGTGGAGAGCATCGTCAGCTGATTGCCATTGTGTGAGTTCGTCGATTCGATCCTGCATGGATCCAGCTTGGCACCGCTGACCGCGCGGTGTCCATGGTCATGGGATCGGCAAACTCGCCGAATCGGCTGGGTCAGGTAAACCTAGGTCAGGTATGCCATGCCTCAGCATTGTTTGCCGAGCCTTCCCACACTGGAACCATTCTAGAAAAGGTGTCAGGCTATGGAACATAAAGACGGAACCAATCCGTCTCGTATCGCGAAGGAGAAACATATGCAGTTGAGCCCCGCAATGCAGAAGGTACTCGGCGAGCAGGTCACCCTCGAACTCGAGGCGTCGATGGTCTACCTGCAGCTGTCCATCCAGCTTGATGATCACGACCTCCCCGGAATGACACGCTGGATGCGTGCGCAGGCCGAAGAGGAACAGGTCCACGCCGCGAAGTTCATCCAGCACTGCCAGGATCGCGACTTCGCTCCGCAGATCGGTGACATCGCTGCGCCGAAGGTCTCGGGCTCGCAGCCCATTGACTACTTCAAGGCAGCCTTGGCCCATGAGGAGAAGGTCTCCGAATCGATCCGCAACCTCTACCGCACCGCGCAGACCGAGGGCGACCTCGACGTTCTGCCGCTGCTGCACTGGTTCATCGACGAGCAGGTCGAAGAGGAATCAACCATCTCCGAGATCATCGGCCGCCTGGATCACGTCGGCGACAGCGGATCCGGACTGCTCCGGATCGACTCCGAACTCGGATCACGTCACCCAGAAATCAAGGCTGACAACGAGTGACCAAATGATCATGAGCAGCGACGAATGACCTAAAAGTCACCGTCGCAGATACAGCGAGCGGCCGGACCCCACACGGGGTTCGGCCGCTCGCTGTTGTTCGTCCTCCCCAAGGCTCTGGAAAGTTCTGGCCAACCGAGGACATCTGCTCAGCCTCCGAGCACAGCCTGAGAGATGAGCAGCACGAAGGGAAGAGTCAGCAGCATCACGGCCGTCTGGACCGCGATGAGCGCGGCCATCAGCTCCGAGTTTCCACCGAGCTGGCGGGCCATCACATAGCCGGAGCTTGCCGTGGCGATCGACTGGAAGATCATCGCGATCAAGGCAGGCGTGGAGGGAACGTCGAGCAGAACCAGGACGAGCAAGGTCACCGCAGGCAGGACGATGAGCTTGGCGACGGTGGAATTGATCATTGCAGCCAGATGAGTCCGCAGCGGGAACCGTCGCAGGCCCGCGCCGACGCACAGCAGGCCGATCGGCAGGGCCGCGGCCGCCAGCGGCGACAGGATCGAATCGACGACGTCGGGCACCTGCGCCCCGGTGAGATTGAACAGTCCTCCAGCAGCACAGCCGATGACCAGGGGATTCGTCACGACGACGCGCACGATCCCTACAGCTGAGCTGGACCCGGTACGCAGAAATTCGAAACCGAGGCTGGACACGATGTTCACCGTGGGCACCAGGATCGCCGCCACGATGGCCGCCAGGGCGCTACCTTCGGCCCCGAACAGGCTGGCTGATATCGACAGGCCGATATACGTGTTGAAGCGGATCCCACCCTGCAGCACAGACGTGAAGGACGGCAGATCACGTGCCACGCGGCGCCGCAGCACAATGATCAGGACGGAGACGACCGCTGTCGGCGCGATAAGGCCGATCGCCAGGCGCCCAAGCGGAACATGTGCGACGCTCAGCTCTGCGACCGAGGAGAACAGCAGCACCGGCAATAGGACGAAATAGGCGAGTTTCTCTGCCCCTGACCAGAATTCGGCGTTGGTGAAACCTGGGAGTCGTTTGAGTGCGCTGCCCCCGAGGATCAGAGCAGCGACAGGAATAAGGGCGAGAAGAACCGGAACCAGACTCACGAGACTGAGAATTTCATGAGCAGGGAATCATTTCAAAGTTGAGTGTGTTTGACTCAATGTAACGACCCAACGAAAGGAAGCTCATGGCTACACGTTTTGACCCCATCCGTGACCTCGATCGATTCTTCTCGGAAGTGACTCGCACCCCGAACTCCACTTCGCTTCCCATGGATCTCTACCGCGATGGAGAGGTCTTCGTCGCACGTATCGATATGCCCGGTGTTGACCCTTCCAGCATCGATGTCGACGTCGAGGATCGCACGCTGACAGTTCGCGCTCAGCGACAGTCCGAAGTCGCGGACAAGGATGTGAAGTGGCTGACCCGGGAACGGACAACCGGCACCTATGCCCGCCAGCTCACCCTGGGCAACAGGGTCGCACTCGACCGGATCCAGGCTGACTACCAGGACGGCGTGCTGTCGCTGACCATCCCCGTGGCTGAGGAAGCTCGGCCACGCAAGATCACCGTCTCACACTCAAACCCGACGACCAGAGTCACCGAGGTTGTCGAAACCTCGCCAGCACAGGATGAGGATCCGGCCAAAGCCTGATCAGAAGGCATAGCCATTTCGGGTGACTCAACCTGTAGAAGCGGGCCGTACCATGGGGTGCGGCCCGCTTCTCGTTGGTAGGCACGCAGGTCTTGTGGTTGGACGCGCAGACACGGCAGACGCCCCGATGATTGCCCTGGCTCAGCCAGCCACCTGAAGAACATATGCCAGGCACATGTACGGAAGTTCCAGCTCCCCATCTACGGGATGTTCGAGAGTGAAGTATTCGCGCAGATTCGACTCGACCCGGTCCCTGGTCGCCTGATTCGACCTCAGCCAATAGGAGCGTGTCCGAGCCAGATCGATGATGCCGTCGACGGTCAGTGGTGTGGTGAACTCAACCAGTTCATGGTTGATGAGATCGAAACCTGCGGGACTCGGACGGTATGCGGGGCGGTACACGTCGCCGGCGTGCATGATCCGACTCAGACGCAGCACCCATTCGAAGCGCACATCGAGCTGGTTGATGAGGATGACCAGGTGGCCACCCGGCCGAAGGATTCGTGCAATCTCGGCGGCAGCAGATGGTTCGTCGAACCAGTGCCAGGCCTGTGCCACGCTCACTACATCGACGCTGGCTTCCGGTAGGCCCGTATCCTCGGCGCTGCCGACGAGACCGCGCGCAGGATTGTTCGCCAGGGCCGCCTCGTCGGGATCGACGGCGGTGACATTCGCGCCGCGCTCTAGCAGTGAATTGCTGAGGATGCCGGTTCCCGCGCCCAGGTCACAGACGTCGAGACCCATCCAGCTCGTGGTCGCCAGGTCGATGGCAAGAGCGGGGTAATGTGGACGCACCTCGTCGTAGAGGCCCGCCAGCTGACCGAAGCTGCGCCCATGAGCTGCCTGCGCACGTGGTCTCACAGTTCGCCCATCCTGACTCGTGAAGTTCATTGATCGTGGTCAACTCTAACTCGTCCCCAACCACCCTCTGGTGCGCGGTCCCGGGCCGCACAGATGTCAGGAAGTGACTAAGATGGTTCTACCGGTCAAACAACAGTGACAAGGAGCATCGATGTCCCCCACGTCCGAGCTGCAGGCAGAGCTGGAGAGCGCTTCTCGCGCCTATGAACAATTCGCTTCGCGCGGGTTGAAACTCGATATCACCCGAGGCAAGCCGGCAAGCGCGCAACTCGATCTGTCGGCAGATCTTCTGAACGCAGTGACCGGGGATGACGTCATGACTCCAGGGGGCGTCGATACCCGCAACTACGGCGGCCTGGACGGAATCATCGAGCTGCGCGAACTCTTCTCTCCCCTGCTCAAGGTACCCTCGGATCAGCTGTTAGTAGGCGGCAATGCATCCCTGACTCTTATGGCGCAGGCGCTGACCTCTGCCCTGCTGCACGGAACCGTCGGAGACTCACGTCCCTGGGGCCAGAGCCCGCACAAACTCATCTGCCCGGTCCCCGGCTATGACCGTCATTTCACCCTGGCCGAGTCTCTGGGATTCGAACTCCTCAGCATTCCCATGGACGCCGAAGGCCCGGTCGTCGCAGAGGCACAGCGTCTGGCCGAAGACGAGACGGTCAAAGGCATGTGGCTGGTGCCCATGTACTCGAACCCGACAGGCATCACCATCACGGAGAAGCGAGCGCGTGAACTGGCCGCCATGCCGGCAGCGGCACCCGACTTCACCCTGCTGTGGGACAACGCCTACGGGCTCCACCACCTGCGCGAGCAGCATCCCGAGGTCCTCGACATCCTCAGCATCTGCGCCGAAGCCGGGCACCCGGAACGCCCATGGATCTTCGCATCCACGTCGAAGATCACACATGCCGGAGCCGGAGTCTCCTTCTTCGGCGCCGGGCCGGAAACCAGCGACTGGATCCGGGCGAATCTCGGAAAGATCTCGATCGGCCCCGATAAGGTCAACCAGCTGCGCCATCTGCGCTTCTTCTCAGACCCTGCTGGAGTCGAGGAGCACATGCGTCAGCACGCGAAGATCATCGCGCCGAAGTTCGACGCTGTCCTGGACACTTTGGAACGGGAGCTGGGTGGGAAGGATCTGGCTCAGTGGACTCAGCCGGACGGCGGATACTTCATCACTCTGACCACGTTGGAGGGCACCGCGGATCGGATCGTGAAATTGGCCGCCGAGGCGGGGGTCAAGCTGACTCCTGCCGGTGCCACACACCCCTATGGTTTGGATCCGCACAACAATGTCATCCGCATCGCTCCGACCATGCCCACCGCCGAGGACGTCGAATTGGCGGCACAGGGTCTCGTCGCCTGTGTGAAGCTCGCCAGCTACGAGAAGCTCCTGGCGGGCTGAGGCCAACTGCCAATGCAACAAAAGAACTCCTGGTCGGTTTCAATAACCGACCAGGAGTTCTCTCGCGCTGTCAGAGCTCAGGCTGTGCTGTCAGCGTTTTTGCTGTGCTGTACGAGCCGCGCCTCAGTACTCGTAGAAGCCGCGACCGGATTTCACGCCCAGCAGGCCGGCATCGACCATGCGTGAGAGCAGCACCGGTGGTTTGGCAGCAGGATCGCCGGTCTCGGAGTAGATGCTCTCTGCTGCGTACAGGCAGGTGTCGAGTCCGACCAGGTCGACCAGTTTGATCGGGCCCATCGGGTGTGCGCAACCTCCCACCATTCCCGCATCGATGTCCTCCTTCGTTGCGAACCCGGACTCGAGCATGCGAATCGCGCTGCACAGGTATGGGATGAGCAGCGCGTTGACGATGAATCCGGGACGATCCTGTGCGTGGACCGGGTTTTTGCCCAGCACCTCGGCGACGAACTCCGTGACCGTGTCACGAACCGAATCGGAGGTGAGGACGGAGGACACGACCTCAACGAGTGGCTGAACCGGGGCCGGGTTGAAGAAGTGAACCCCGAGCACTCGCTCCGGACGTGAGGTCGACTGTGCGAACCGGATGATCGGCATCGATGACGTGTTCGAGGCTAGGATCGCGTCCGGATCGGTCACGACTTTGTCGAGCTCGGCGAAGATCGACTTCTTGATGTCCTCATTCTCACTCGCGGCTTCGATGACCAGCTGCCGATCAGCGAGTTCGCCGATGTCAGTGGTGAATCGCAGTCGGCCCAAGGCCGCATCACGAGCCTCGGCGTCGAGCTTTCCCTTGTCGACGGCGCGAGTCAGGGACTTCTCGATACGAGCACGGCCCGCGGCCGATGCTTCGTCGTTGATCTCGCGGACGATGACGTCGAGACCTGACTTCGCGAGCACCTCGGCGATGCCGGCTCCCATGAGTCCGCTTCCGATGACGGCGGTACGTTGAATGCTCATCTGCTGCTCCTTCTGTTGAGGTGTCTGTTCGTCATTTGCATCACGGCTGTCTGGCGAGGAACCAGTCTGAGCCGCGGATGGCCTTCATGGCCTCTCGTCGACGTTCCTTGGGCAGGGTCTGAACGTAGACCTGACCATCGAGGTGAGCGACCTCGTGTTGGAGCATCTGTGCGAAGACCTCTGTACCCGAGATCTCCACCGGTGAGTTCTCCGCGTCCACACCGCGCACACGAGCGAACTCGTAGCGCGGTGTGGGGAAGAAGAGGCCCGGAACTGAGAGGCAGCCTTCCTCGATGTCACGCAGCTCTCCACCGACCTCGACGACCTCGGGGTTGATGACATACCCCGTTCGGCCGTCGAGGTCATAGCCGAATGCCCGCACGCCCACGCCGATCTGCGGTGCCGCCACAGCGGCCCGGCCCTCCGGAAGAGACGTGTCGACGAGGTCTTGGGCCAGTGCCTTGAGTCCTTCGTCGAAGACGGTCACCGGTGCACACATACTGCGCAGCACCGGGTCGCCCCACAAGCGGATGTCGCGCTCAGCCACCAATGACCACGACGAGGTCGCCGCCTTCGAGCTGCTGAACGTCGCCGATGGCGATGCGCGAGACCGTGCCGGCCATCTGTGTGGTGATGGAGGCTTCCATCTTCATGGCCTCGATCGTGGCAACGGTCGCGCCGGCCTCGACCTGTTCACCCTCTGATACCTGGAGAGTGACAACGCCTGCGAACGGGCTGGCGACATGACCTGAGTTTGCCGGATCGGCCTTCTCAGCTGCCTTGACGTCACTTTCGACCGCATGATCGCGAACCTGGAGCGGACGCAGCTGACCGTTGAGGGTGAACATCACCGATCGCATCCCGCGCTCGTCGGTGCCGCTGATGGCCTGTACTCCGATCAGGAGATCCTTGCCCTTCGACAGCTCAACCGCGTGCTCCTCGCCAGCAGTCAGGCCGTAGAGGTATTCCGAGGTCTCGACGACGGACAGGTCGCCATAGTTGGCGCGCATCGCTTCGAATTCCTTGGTAGGCCCAGGGAACAGGAGCGAATTGAGCTTGGCCTGACGTTCGCTGCCCGGCGTCTCCAAAGCTGCCGCATCCTCGGGTGCGAGGTCTTCGGACACAGCTTTGTGTGTGCGCCCTGCCAGAGCCTTCGTACGGAACGGCTCTGGCCAACCGCCTGGAGGATCACCGAGGTCGCCGCTGAGGAAGCCGATCACCGAATCCGGAATGTCGAACCTGTCGGGATTCTCTGCGAATTCCTGAGGATCGACGCCGGCACCGACGAGGTGGAGTGCGAGGTCTCCGACGACCTTGGACGAGGGTGTGACCTTGACGAGGTGGCCAAGGATCGAATCCGCTGCCGCGTACATGCGTTCGATCTCCTCGAACCGCTCCCCCAAGCCCAGCGCTACGGCCTGCTGGCGCAGGTTGGACAGCTGCCCGCCCGGAATCTCGTGCCGGTAGACGCGACCGGTGGGTCCTGCCAGTCCGGATTCGAAGGGTGCATAGACCTTACGGACAGACTCCCAGTACGGTTCGAGATCGCTGACGGCGTTGAGACTGATCTGGGTGTCGCGTTCGGTGTTCTCGAACGCTGCCACCAGAGCGGAGAGGCTGGGCTGACTGGTGGTCCCGGCCATGGCGGCAGAGGCTGCATCGACTGCGTCGGCTCCGGCTGCCGCGGCAGCGCAGAGTGTGGCCAGCTGACCACCCGCAGTGTCATGGGTGTGGACATGGACGGGCAGGTCGAAGTTCTCCCGCAGCGCTGTGACGAGCTTCGTCGCAGCAGCAGGGCGAAGGAGACCGGCCATATCCTTGATCGCGAGCACGTGGGCCCCGGCCTCGACGATCTCTTCGGCGAGTTTCAGGTAGTAGTCGAGCGTGTAAAGCTCTTCCCGCGGATCGAGGATGTCGGAGGTGTAGCACAGGGCAACCTCGGCGACGGTGGTGTTCGTGGCGCGGACCGCTTCGATGGCCGGACGCATCTGTTCGACGTCGTTGAGGGCGTCGAAGATGCGGAAGATGTCGATGCCGGTACGAGCTGCCTCGTCGACGAAGGCGTCGGTGACCTGGGTCGGGTACGGGGTGTAACCGACGGTGTTGCGACCGCGCAGCAGCATCTGAAGGTTGATGTTGGGCACAGCAGAGCGCAGTGCGGCCAATCGTTCCCAGGGGTCCTCGCCGAGGAAGCGCAGTGCCACATCGTAGGTGGCTCCGCCCCAGGCTTCGATGCTCAGCAGCTCCGGTGTCATCCGGGAGACATGTCCGGCGACGGCCAGCAGGTCACGGGTACGCACGCGGGTGGCGAGCAGAGACTGGTGAGCGTCGCGGAAGGTCGTGTCCGTGACCGCCAACGGAGTCTGGTTCCGCAGCGCCTGTGCGAACCCGACAGGACCGACGTCGAGGAGTCGGTCACGACTTCCTGGTGTCGGGTCTGTGCTGAGGTCGATGTCGGGAAGCTTCTCCCCTGGACGGATGCGCACATCGGGCTCGCCGTGGGGACGGTTGACGGTGACGCCGGCCAAGTAGTCGAGGATCTTCGAACCGCGATCGGCGCTGACGCGAGCGTCGAGCAGATGTGGGCGTTCTTCGATGAATGAGGTGGCGAGGTCGCCTGCTATGAAGGACTCATCTTCCAGGACGGCGCGCAGGAACCCGATGTTCGACGAAACGCCGCGGATTCGGAACTCTGCCAGGGCACGTCGTGCACGAGAGATCGCCTGCTCGAAGTCACGTCCACGGCAGGTGAGCTTGACCAGCATCGAGTCGAAGTGTGCGCTGACTGCGGCACCGGCGTGGACGGTTCCACCGTCGAGGCGGACACCGGCACCGCCGGCAGAGCGGTAGGCAGTGATGATTCCGGTGTCGGGTCGGAAGGCGTTGGCCGGATCCTCGGTGGTGATGCGGCATTGGAGGGCTGCGCCCTTGATCCGCATGTCTTCCTGGGCCAGGCCGATCTCGGCCAGAGTCTCACCGGAGGCGACACGCATCTGAGAGGCGACCAGGTCGATGTCCGTGATCTCCTCGGTGACCGTGTGTTCGACCTGGATGCGCGGGTTCATCTCGATGAAGACGTGCTGACCCTTGCGTGGACCATCGGTCTCGAGGAGGAACTCGACGGTTCCTGCGTTCTGGTACCCCAAGGCCTCGGCGAACTTCAGAGCATCTGTGTGCAGTGAGTCGGCAATGGCCGGGTCCAGGTTGGGAGCCGGTGCAATCTCGACGACCTTCTGGTGGCGACGCTGAACGGAGCAGTCACGCTCGAAGAGGTGAATCGCATTCGAGTCATTGTCGGCAAGGATCTGAACCTCGATGTGACGCGGGCGCTGCACGGCCTGTTCGATGAAGACCGTGGGATCCCCGAAAGCTCCCTCAGCCTCGCGCATTGCGGCTTTGAGCGCGTCCTCCAGCTGTGAAGATTGCCCAACGCGGCGCATTCCGCGCCCGCCGCCACCGGCAACAGCCTTGACGAAGAGCGGGTACTCCATGGATTCCGCATCGGCCAGCAATTGGGCGATGTCGGCTGAGGGGCGAGTCGAATCAAGTACGGGAATCCCGGCATTGCGTGCGGCCGTCAGAGCCTGCACCTTATTGCCGGCGAGTTCGAGCACATCGGCCTTGGGACCGATGAAGGTGATTCCTGCCTCATGGCAAGCTCGCGCCAGGTCCGGATTCTCCGACAGGAAGCCGTAGCCGGGGTAGATGGCGTCGGCGCCGGATTCCTTCGCGACGCGCAGCATCTCTTCGACGCTGAGGTAGGCACGAACTGGGTGCCCTTCCTCTCCGATCATGTAGGCCTCGTCGGCCTTCATTCGGTGTTCGGAGTTCCGATCCTCATATGGGAAAACAGCGACAGTGGAGGCACCGAGTTCGTACGCTGCACGGAACGCGCGAACGGCAATCTCTCCACGATTTGCCACAAGAACTTTAGAGAACATCTGTGTCTCTCACTTCTGTATCGATCGCTCTACGGCGATGTTCGACGGGCTGTCGAGGAACTACTCTACTCAGTGACCTAGACCACTCGAATACAGGGGGTCCCATTTTCACTCGACTGCCACACCCGGCGTGGTCGTGACTGCTCAGCGCGGCCGGATACGTTAACGTAGGAGAGTGCTTGTCCTAAGTATCAGCAGCCTCAAAGGCGGAGTCGGTAAGACGTCCGTGACACTCGGTCTTGCCTCGGCCGCATACAACCGGGGGATTCCGACCTTGGTCGTCGACATGGATCCGCAAGCGGACTCCTCGACTGGCCTCGATGTTCCGACGTCGACGCGTGTCGACATCGCCGATGTACTCGCTGCTCCTAAGTCCCAGAAGATCCTCTCCGAGGCGATCATCCCCTCCGGGTGGGTGGGCGATAAGCTCGGACACCTCGATGTGATCTCCGGCTCGCCCAGAGCCGCAGAGTTCGATCGCCCCTCGTTGTCAGAGAGGTACCTCCGACGCCTTGAAGATGCGCTGAGTCGCGTCGCCCAGGGATATCGGCTCGTACTCATCGACTGTCCGCCCAGCCTCAATGGGCTCACACGCACAGCGTGGACTGCCAGCAATCGGGTTGCCGTCGTGACCGAGCCCAGCCTGTTCTCTGTGGCGGCCGCGGATCGCGCGCTTCGAGCTGCCGACGAACTGCGTCAACGTGGAACCTCGGACATTCAGCCTCTGGGGCTCGTGGTCAACCGGGTTCGTGCGGGTTCGAACGAGCATGACTACCGCATCAGCGAGATGCGGGAGATGTTCGGTCCCCTGGTGCTCAATCCGCCTCTGGCCGAACGTGCTGTGATGCAGCAGGCCCAGGGCTCTGCCCGCCCGATCCACTCGTGGCCCGGGAAGCCAGCAGAAGAAGTCGCGACATCATTCGACTCACTGCTGGAACGTGCTCTGCGCTCGGAGAACATCCGCTCGCGCAAGGCACCTAATAATCAGTAGGTTTCCAGTCATCCGCCCAGTCTCATCGGGCTAGAATGTGCCACGGCAAGACGTGCTTGCCGTGGCACATTGCCGTACAGGCGTGTTGCAGTGCCCTAAAGATCCTGATGCTGTTGATGAATATGAGTGTGGCCCGTCATTTCGGACGGGCCACACTCATCATTCCCCCATGGTGTCCCGTTCAGGGACTGCCCGTTATTCGGGCAACATGCTTTTCAGCCGAGTTTCTGAGCTCTTCGCTGTGCGAGTTCATCCATTTCGATGCTGACGGAATCGTCTTCGGGAAGACGTTCGCTCGGCAGTTCCGAGAGGCTGCCTTCGACTTCGTTCCAGACACGTCCAACGGCGATGCCGAAGACACCCTGTCCGCCTTGCAGGAGGTCGACGACCTCATCGGGCGAGGTGCATTCGAAGACGCTCGCACCGTCTGACATCAGGGTGATCTGTGAGAGGTCTCGGACGCCGCGCGAACGCAGGTGGTCGACTGCGGTACGGATCGACTGCAGTCCGACGCCGGTGTCGAGGAGACGCTTGACGATCTTGAGTACGAGGATGTCACGGAAGCTGTAGAGCCGCTGGCTGCCCGATCCCGTTGCATTGCGGATCGATGGGGTCACCAGATCGGTGCGCGCCCAGTAATCGAGGCGGCGGTAGCTGATGCCGACTACCTTGCACACCGTTGGACCACGGTAGCCAGCCTCTTCGTCGAGGACCGGCAGATCGTCGTCGAACAACAGTCCTTGGGCGGCTGGTGGTATTGGCGTCGGCTCGACGCTTTCATGACTTGAGCGGTTCACACCGACTCCTCCTTATAGTCCCTGGGGGAAGCGAGGTCGCTTTGAAGGGCAGAGAACATATCCATTCTAGCTCTCTTCTCAGCGAACCTACAGTGGGATTCAACATCTCCAAGCTATTCTCCCGGGGCTTCCAGGACAAACACCTCAAGGTAACAATTTCTGCGTGTCGCCGTTATCGCAGTATTCGAACACCTGATTCATGGTCGAACGCGGGTTTCGGAACCCGGTTGGCGACGCGCTCAGTCAGTCTCAGGCTGTGCTGAGTCGCCCGTGTCACCAGTGGGCCCCTGGGGCTTTTCATCCGCCGGCTTCCGTTCCTCTGCCTTCTTTGCCTTGGAACTGGTGAGGAGCTTGGTTTTGACGCTCGATGCGTATTTGTCGACGTACTCCTGCCCCGACAGGCGCATGATCTCGTACATGATCTCGTCGGTCACCGAGCGCAGAAGGAACCTGTCGTTCGGAAGCCCCTCATATTTGGAGAAGTCCATGGAGGACCCGAATACTATGCCCACGCGCCGGAACTTCGGGATCAGGCGACCAGGGGGCTGAATCTTGTCGGTGCCGATGATCGCGACTGGAATGACCGGGGCGCCAGACTCGAGGACCAGGCGTGCTACACCGGTGCGGCCCCGGTAGAGCTTGCCGTCCGGTGACCGCGTGCCCTCCGGATAGATGCCCAGGGAGTTACCCTCCCGCAGGACCTTGAGACCGGACTCCAGGGATGCCTGGGACCCGGATCCCCCTGCCCTGTCCATCGGCAGCTGATTATTGAGTTTGAAGAACCAGCGGGTGACGGCTCCTTTGAGCCCGCGTCCCGTGAAATAGTCCTTCTTCGCCAGGTAGACGACCGGTCGTGGTGCCAGCAGAGGCACGAAGATCGAATCCATGAAGTGGTTGTGGTTTCCCGCGATGATCGCAGGCCCATCGGACGGGAGATTGTCCAGCCCACGTACCCAAGGGCGGAAGAGAATCCGCAGAATGGGTCCGGCCACGACTCGCTTGAGAAACCAGTAGAACACGAGCACCCTTCCCTGTCACGACTCTTTGTCGTCCTCGGACATCATATATCGACACCATCACCGCATATTCATGCCATGCTGAAGCTATGGAGATCGACTACTCACCACAATCGGTGCCGACTGCACCTTACCGGCAGATTGTTCCGGACTCTTCGTCTGCGGTGCTCTTTCTCCATGGAATCACGGGTTCTGCTGCCGCGTGGTTCCCGATCGCACGGAGTATAAGTCAGTACGGAATCAGTGTCAGCGTGCCATTGCTTCCTGGTCACGGTACGCGTTGGCAGGACCTCAATGCCACGACCTGGTCCGATTGGCTCGACGCAGCGAGGGCAGAGCTGAAAGCACTGTCCCAGACTCATTCCCGGGTGGTGGTAGCCGGATTGTCAATGGGCGGTGCACTGGCATTGGCGCTGGGGGCCGGCGATTCCCCTCCCGACGAACTCGTCCTCATCAATCCGGCGCTCTACATCGATTCCCCACTGACACCGTTGCTGCCGGCCCTCAAACACTTCGTCGCCTCGGTGCCGGCGATCGCCGGAGACATCGAGCATCCGGACCGCTGTGAATATGCCTACGACCGTACACCTGTCGCCGCCATCGCTTCGTTCGCATCTGCACAGAAGACTCTGCGCGAAGATCTCTGGCGGATCGAGTGCCCAGTCACTCTCTTCGTCTCCGGCCGTGACGCCGTGGTCGGGCCACGTACTCTCCGGAGCTTGAGGTCGCGCCTGCCTCAGCGACCGACGATCCTCTCGCTGCGTCGGTCCAAGCACGTTGCCACATTGGACAACGATGCCCACACCATCGCCGAGGTGATCGGGCAGAAGGTTGCATCCTCCGACCGTGCATCGACAGACACCCCCGGAATCGGGGAATAGAGACACCGAGAAGATTGCTGATAGACAACATGGACGACGAGAAGAACGAGGACTGGCGCGACGAGGTTCCGGAATCGGAGCGACTCGACGATTCCTCGCGCATCAGTGACAGTCACTGGGAAGATCTCGTCAATCAGATTGCCGAACCCAGCGCTTTCATGGGCGATATGCCCGTCGAAGAAGTAAGGGAGCGGCTCGAAGAGGAAGAAGGGTGGGAACCCGGACCGGCCGAGCCCATCGGCTGGCGCACCGCCTCGCCGACTCTGGTGCTCTCTGTGATTGCGACGTTCGGGGCTGTCCTGCTGCTGGTCCTCGGCGCGATCTTCTTCCGACCGCTGCCCGGGTGGTTTCTGCTGATCGGCATCGCCGTCTGCCTCGGCGGAGCAGTCGGACTCTTCTTTCATCTCCCGACGAGCCGAACCTCTGACGGAGACAACGGCGCGTCGGTCTGATGCCGCCGTCGAATCCCGGACGTCCTTCTGTGTCAGGAGCGAGTGGAAGACTGGGGAGCATGTCCACCCCGTTTGACCGTACGCCGACAGCCATCGAGTCCTCGCAGCTGTCGTTCGAGAATCTTGGCACACCTCTCCACGAGGTCACCTTCGTCATCGTCGACCTGGAGACCACCGGCACAACCGCCGGAAAGTCGGAGATCACGGAGATCGGGGCGGTCAAGACCCGCAGCGGTGAAGTCCTCGGCGAGTTCCAATCTTTGGTCAAGCCTGAGGAATCGGTCATCAGCCCGTTTGTGGCACGCCTGACCGGAATTACACATGCGATGGTCGACGATGCACCTTCCATCCGTTCAGTGCTGCCCAGCTTCCTCGAGTTCTCCGCCGGCGCAGTTCTCGTTGCACACAATGCCCCCTTCGACATCGGCTTCCTCCGATCAGCCTGCGAGAAGCTCGACTATCACTGGCCCCAGCCGAGAGTCCTAGATACCGTCACCCTGTCGCGGCGAGTGGTCAGTCGCGATGAGGTCCGCAACCACAAGCTCTCAACTCTCGCCGCACACTTCGGGACCGAAGTCTCTCCCGACCACCGGGCACT
Organism: Brevibacterium sp. FME17; assembly: GCF_014897515.1. Classification (NCBI taxonomy): domain Bacteria; kingdom Bacillati; phylum Actinomycetota; class Actinomycetes; order Micrococcales; family Brevibacteriaceae; genus Brevibacterium; species Brevibacterium sp. FME17. The sequence continues at coordinate 51,071 of NZ_JABUYD010000021.1, read as the reverse complement.
CTCCGACGCCAAGGCCACTGGGGAAGTTCTGCATCGAGTGCTCGAACGATTCGGCGGCTACGGCATCACGACTCTCGAAGAATTGGCGACGGTGCGTCAGGCAGGGTGGGCCAAGCGCCAAGCCAAATCGCATCTGGCCAAGGGAGTTCCGTCAGAACCGGGCGTCTACATGTTCCTCGATGGAACTCGCCGGGTCCTCTATATCGGCAAGTCGGGCAATATGGCTCGCCGAGTCCGCGGGTACTTCAATGCTTCGGAAAATCGCGGCCGGATGGCCGAGATGATCACAGCAGCGCAAGAAGTCAGCTGCCTTCCGTGCGTGCACGCGCTTGAGGCCGAGGTCAGAGAGATTCGACTGATCGGAGAGCTCGCCCCGCCTTATAACCGTCGTTCGAAGAACCCCGAACGCAATTCCTGGATCGTGCTCAGCGACGAGGCCTACCCCCGACTCTCAGTTGTCCGGTCGAACACGGCGTTGGAGAAGTCACCGGCAACTCCCCTGGGTCCGTTCCGGTCACGAAAAACGGCTCAAGCGGTGAAGGAGCTCCTCGATACCCTGTACCCGGTCAAAAGGTGCACGGCGAAGATCACAGCCGCCAACATTGCATCTCACCGTCCGTGTGTAAGTTCTCAAGTCGGCCAATGCGGAGGCCCCTGCGCCGGGGTGACCGACAAACAGGCCTACCTCGCCGACATCACGGAGCTGTTCGCTGCCATGGACGGCGACTTCTCATCGCTGCGCAGTCTGTGTACACAGCGCATGGCGAGACTGGCCACCGAAGCCAGATACGAAACAGCCGCCGAGGTCCATGATGCCATGCGTGCGGCACTCTCAAATGCCGCACGGGCCGAGTCTGTTCGTGCGTTGCGTGACCTGCCTGAGGTTCTCGCCTACCGCCCAGGAGCCGAAGGCGGGTTCGATCTCGCTGTCATCCGACATGGGAAGCTGGCGGCAGCCGCACACACTCGAGGTACGCGGGGCATAGATGAGAGCTTCACCGCCATCCGTGCGACCGCGGAATGGGTTCAGGCCCCAGGGAGACTTCCGGCAGTATCCGACCCTCTGCCAGAAGAGACCCGGCTCCTGGCCCAATGGCTGCAGTCCGCGACCTCGACCTCGATGGAGGGAGCCTGGTCGCTCCCCCGCACCGGGGCCAACTTCCACGCGCAGGAGTCAGGAACGGTTCGTCTCGGCGACCCGGTGTGAGACCTCGATCAGCTGATCGAGCTTCTTCGCACCGAGACCGGCATCGACCGTTTCCTCTGCAATGGTGACCTTCGCCGCCATCCGCTCGGTCAGACTCCCCACCGCTGACTCATCGGCTGCGACGAGCGCCGCTGCCGTATTGATGAGGACGATGTCACGTACCGCCGACTTCTCCCCGTTGAGTACGGACCGAGTGATATCGGCATTCTGCTCGGGCCCGCCACCGCGCAGATCGTTTTTGGTGACGCGTTCAAAGCCCAGGTCCAAGGCATCGAACGTCATATGTTCGACCTCGCCGTGTCGAATCTCCCACACATCGTTGACGTCGGTGTTGCTCAGTTCGTCCAGACCGTCGCGTGATCGGAATACGAGCGCCTGGTGCCCCCGCTTGGCTAAGGTACCGACGACTAGGGGAGCCATCTGGGCATCAGCGACGCCGATCGCGGTGTGACGGGCACGCGCCGGATTCGTCAGTGGTCCCAGGATGTTGAAGGCGGTCGGCACACTGATCTGACGACGTACTGCCGCCACGAATTGCATCGAGGGATGGAAGACGTTGGCGAAGCAGAACGCCAGACCGACTTCCTTTGCGATGATTCCTGTCTGTTCCGGCGTGATGTCGAAGCGAACTCCGAGAGCTTCGAGCACATCGGCAGAGCCGGAGGCAGACGACGTCGCGCGGTTACCGTGCTTGACGACGCGCTGACCGCTGGCAGAGATGATCATCGCCGCGGTTGAGGAGATGTTGGCGGTCTTCGCCCGATCACCGCCTGTGCCGACGATGTCGACGGAGTCCTCGAGACCTGGCAACCGCACCGCGTGCTCCATCATGGCGGAGACCAAGCCGGCTATTTCGGCGACAGTCTCACCTTTCGTATGGTGGGCCGCGAGAAATGCGGCCATTGTCACATCGGGAGTCTGACCCGACATGATCTGGTCCATCGCCCATGCAGCAGCTGTCTCATCGAGATCCTGCTGGTGCATGAGTGCCATAAGGAGATCGGGCCAGCTGTACGTCGCGCCCTGAAATGCGGATCGGAACCCGGAATCCAGTGTTTCCGTGGCTGTCGTACGCGGTGTCTCCGTCATCCGAATGAACTCTCCTTAAGGGACTTCCACCACCTCTGACTACGAGTGACTACGAGGTGGAACTTACCTGCGGCATCTTATCCTGTCTTCGACACGCGGGGGCCAGCCGGTCCGAATACGAGATTCCGGCATCAAATCAAGGGTTTCGCTACATCGTGTAGAAAAATATTCACCGAATGCTGGGTAAAAGATGAAAACTTACCCCGAGACGAGTAATAATGGGGTTGTGTCAACTGCCACTGCATCTCAAACAGCGCCAGCACATCCGGTTGTCAATCGTCCGAATGTGACCACGGTGGGCTTCATCGTGTTCCTCGCGAGCGACCTGATGTTCTTTGCCGCGCTCTTCGCCATGTACTTCACCATTCGATCCGTCGTGCCGGAATTATGGGAGACCCAGACTGAGGTCCTCGATATTCCATATGCGCTCGGCAACACGCTCATCTTGGTGTCGTCTTCATTTACCTGCCAGCTGGGCGTCTTCGCAGCAGAGAAGTTCCGGCCGCGCCGGACGGGATCTCTGTTAAACATCGCCAAATGGGGGATGGTCGAGTGGTTCTACCTCACCTTCCTCCTTGGTGCGATCTTCGTCTCCGGTCAGGTAATGGAATACGCCACCCTGGTCAGCGAGGGCATCGCCATCAACACTGATGGCTATGGCTCTGTCTTCTACCTGACCACCGGGTTCCACGGTATCCACGTGACCATCGGACTCATCTGCTTCCTGCTCGTGATCGGACGAGCATACGGAGCAAAGAAGTTCGGTCATCATGAGGCCACATTCGCGATTTGCGTGTCCTACTACTGGCACTTCGTCGACGTCGTCTGGGTCGGTCTCTTCGGAGTCATCTACCTCCTCCAGTAGTCGGCTCGAGATGCTCGGCCATTCGGACTCACAACATATTAAGCAAAGGACGATCACGTGAAGCTTTTAGCAGATCGCCGCAGGCATCCAATGGCACTGGTTGTGCTGCTCTTGGTGGCCCTGCTGATGACTGGCGGAGCCTACGCACTCTTCACCCAGACCTCGAGCGCCAAGGCAGATACAGCCAGCGCATCGGACGTCGACGAAGGCAAGAAGCTCTTTGCCGCGAACTGTGCAACATGCCACGGGCTCAGCGGCGAGGGCTCGAAATCCGGACCGGGCCTCATCGGAGTCGGCGCAGCAGCTGTCGACTTCCAGGTCGGAACCGGACGCATGCCGCTGCAGGCGAATGGACCGCAGGCACGTGTCAAGGAACCTCAGTTCGATGAGGAGCAGACGGCTCAGCTCGCTGCCTACGTTGCGTCGCTTGGCCCTGGCCCTGCGGTACCTGAGGGCGAGGACCTCGACGCGTCGAAGGGCGATCCTGCCGTCGGCGGCAGTCTCTTCCGCACCAACTGCGCCATGTGCCACAACGTGGTCGGCGCCGGTGGTGCCCTGACCCGAGGCAAGTACGCTCCAAACCTGTCGGATGTATCCGAGAAGCATATGTACGAAGCCATGCAGACCGGTCCGCAGAACATGCCAATCTTCAACGACGCAAACCTGACTCCCGACGATAAGCGCGACGTGATCGCCTATGTCAAAGAGGTCTCGGATACTCCCTCACCCGGTGGCTTCAAGCTGGGATCACTGGGACCTGTGGCTGAAGGCCTCTTCATCTGGTTCTTCGGACTCAGCGCAGTCATCGGACTGACAGTATGGCTGTCATCCAGGGCAAAGTGAGTCAGTCAATGTCGTTCAGTAACCACCACGAGAAAAGACGGGGAATTCAATGACCTCGAAAGACCACTTCGGCGGCGGCAGCCAGCTCGAGGAGTTGAATGGGTTCACGAACCCGGGGCTGCCGGAACACAAGCCCCGGCTCGCTGACCGTGATCCGAAAGCCGCGAAGGTCGCCGAACGCCAGGTTGCGTTGTGGTTCGTCCTGTCGATGGTCGGAACCATCTGGTTCATCGTCGCCTACTTCCTGTTCACCCCTGGCGAGACCATGCAGAGCATTCGACTCCACAACACCTCCATCGGCCTCGGCGCCGCGGTAGCGATGTTCTCCATCGGTGTCGGTGCTGTGCTGTGGGCGAAGAACCTCATGAGTGATCATGAGGGCATCGACGAGCGCCACGACATCGGCGGCAGCGAAGAAGATCAGGCTGTCGCCCTGGAGATTCTTCACCAGGCGAAGGAAGAGTCCGGGATCGCCCGACGCCCTCTCCTGCGCAATACGCTGATCGCCGCATTGGCCATCGCTCCCCTGCCTGCAGTTCTCGTCTTCCGTGACCTGGGCCCACTGCCCGGTGACAAGATGTTCAACACGCTCTGGGGCAAAGGCGTTCGCCTGATCCAGGATCCGGGCGGCATTCCATCGGTAGAATCTGAACGACCGATCAAGGCAGACGACATCACCATCGGCTCGGCGTACCATGTGCTGCCAGCCGGCATCGGCGACGAAGAGAATGCCGAGCACCCTCTTGAGGAGAAGGCGAAGGCTGCTGTTCTGCTCATGCGCATCGATCCTAAGGAACTCAAAGAGGATCCGGATCGCAAGGAGTGGTCGCACGACGGCATCGTCGCGTATTCCAAGATCTGCACCCATGTCGGTTGCCCCGTTGCACTCTATGAGCACCAGACGCACCACCTGCTCTGCCCGTGCCACCAGTCGACGTTCGATGTGACCGAACACTGCAAGGTCATCTTCGGCCCGGCCAAGCGTCCACTGCCGCAGCTGCCGATCTCGGTCGACAGCGACGGCTACCTGGTCGCGCAGTCAGACTTCCCTGAGCCCGTCGGTCCTACGTTCTGGGAGATCAATCACCCATGAGTACTACACAACCCACAACCACCATCGGGAAGGCCGCGAACTTCGCCGAGACTCGAGTCGGGGCTTCGGTCCTCGTGCGCGAGTTCGGACGGAAGATCTTTCCTTCCCACTGGTCGTTCATGCTCGGTGAGGTCGCTCTCTACAGCTTCGTCATCGTTATCCTCTCCGGAACGTTCCTGACCTTCTTCTTCACCCCCGCAATGGGAGAGATGCACTACGAAGGTCCTTGGGCTCCACTGCGCGGCATCGAGATCTCAGAGGCGTACAACTCGACCTTGGCGATCTCCTTCGAGATCCGCGGCGGTCTGTTCATCCGCCAGATGCACCACTGGGGTGCGCTGCTCTTTGTTGCCGCACTCAGCATTCACATGCTGCGCGTGTTCTTCACCGGTGCGTTCCGTCGCCCTCGCGAGCTCAACTGGATCGTCGGTGTGCTCCTGGTCATCATGGGTATGGCGGCTGGCTTCACCGGCTACTCGCTGCCCGATGATCTCCTGTCAGGTAACGGTCTGCGAATCATTGACGGCATCGTCAAGTCACTGCCTTTGGTCGGAACGTATATGTCGTTCTTCATCTTCGGCGGTGAGTTCCCCGGCAATGACATTGTGGCCCGGCTCTATTCGCTCCACATTATGATCGTGCCCGCACTGCTGATCGCTCTGATCGGTATCCACTTGGTGTTCGTGGTCGTGCATAAGCACACGCAGTACCCCGGTGCAGGCAACACCGAGAAGAATGTGGTCGGCGAGCCTGTTCTGCCGACATTCGCAGCGAAGGGAGGAGGATTCTTCTTCCTCATCTTCGGCCTGGTGGCACTGATCTCGGCACTGTTCACGATCAACCCGATCTGGAACTACGGCCCGTATGATCCATCACCAGTGTCTGCAGGCACCCAGCCTGACTGGTATATCGGTTGGGCCGACGGATTCCTGCGCATTGTTCCCGGTTGGCTCGAGTTCTACATTGCCGGTTGGCCGATCTCGTTGAATATCAACAGCGCGGTCGTTGTCATGGGCGGTGTCTTCGGCGCCATGTTCATCTATCCGTTCTTCGAGTCCTGGTTGATGAAGGACAAGCGCGAGCACCACATCTTGGATCGTCCACGCAACAACCCGACGCGTACAGCCATCGGTGTTGCAGGCATCATCTTCTACTGCAACATGTGGGCTGCAGCTTCGGGCGATATTGTTGCTGTGTTCTTCCAGATGTCACTGAACGACATGATCTACATTTTCCGAATTCTGTTCTTCCTTGGACCGATCTTCGGCTACATGATCACGAAACGTGTGTGCATCGGCCTGCAGCGCAAGGATCGCGAGATTGCACTGCACGGGCGGGAGACGGCCAACATCATCCGACTCCCCCACGGCGAGTTCCTTGAGCGGCACGAGGCTCTGCCTCCACACAAACTGTGGAAGCTGACAGGATTTGAATCGCCTATGTACACGCCTGCGGAGCCGAACGCGGAGGGTAAGATCACCGGACTCGAGAAGTTCCGTGCGAAGCTTTCCAAGTTCTTCTTCGAAGACCGTGTCGCTCCGGTGACGAAGCAGGAGCTCGAAGCCTCGCATCACCACCATGATTCGGTTGAATCAGACACTCACAACCAGATCGGTCACTGATCGAGCCAGAGTTCCAATCTCGGCGCCCTGAGAAAGCGGGCGATTGATCGAGGGGTCCAGCATCAATGCTGGACCCCTCTTTCGTACCCACGGGGCTCTCCCTCCCATCAGTTCCGCTCGGCGGCCAAAGAGAATTTCCAATACGCCATGAAGCCATGCCCGTACGGTGCCCGGTCTGTCTGAGAATGCGGGCGCACAAACAGGGTGCAGCTGGCGGAAGAGTGGATCACCTGTGAACAGTGCCGTCGCAGAGTGCGGTCCGATTCAGCCACGTCACGATGCCACCTCATGCCTCCAGGAGGGCCGCGCTGCATTGCGTTGGACTGAGGTGCACTCCGTTGGACTCGGCTGCGCTGCATCGGGCTCCGCCTATTCTGCACAGCGAACTGCCTCAGCGCCCCGCTGCTCGAGTGACCCCTGTGCCTTAGAGAATTCACCGCGTAATGAGTGGGTTAGACTCTGCCATCTCGGACGGCGGCCGATTGCGGGTACTCATCCCCTTGGTGCTAGATTCCGTCTGCATCTGCCCACCCGCTGAGACTGCCGGCTGTCGAGAATTCTCCTGCCAGCTTCGTGCCTGGGCCGGTGAGCTCGTTGTGCCTGGTGGTCACGACCAATCACGAGGAGTGGATGGGCAGAAATCGTGGCCGCCCGTGGGCAGTTCTCTTGGCCACTGGTGGGCAATTCTCGTGACCCCCTATGGGCATTTCCTACCGACTGTTGACAGCTGACGACCGCTGGGCGAATGCCGCTGAAGAAGATGACGGACGTTCCATAGACCCTGAAGTGCCGTCTCCTCGCGCTCTGAGCAACAGGAAGCGCCCCCTATTGGGCTTTGGGCTGTAGGCCGCGCCTGCATCCGCTGGGATGATCGTCAGGTGCTGCGACGGCCGTGCCTCTGACTCGACGAACGCCGAAGTAGTTGCCGACCCAAATCATGGCTGACGAGGGACCTGTACGGGGCTGGTGAAGTCGCCCCGACAGTTTCCCCAGTGCGGCGTCGTTAAGACCACCCAGCGTTGTACAAAGCGACAAGCGGGTGATCCCAGCCCGACTTCGATGTCAGCGGTCACTTCATAGTGCCCGTCGACGGCCACGAAACGATTTCTCGCGAAGATGGATGAGGCGCCGACATGCATCGAGGATGGGACGAGGGAGACGCGATCACCGGTGTCCTCTTCGCACCGATGAGACCACACGCGTCACCAGCCTCTGCAGGCCCGCCTGAGCCCTCGGACGGGCAAAGGGCGGGAACAAAGGCTTGCCGAGGCCCACAATGGCCTCGGCCGGACTGTACAAGCTACTGGTGCACCCGCCTTCGCGCGCACAGACAGAGGCAGACGAGGACTCGGACCAAAGAAGACATCGCAGTGTCCAAGGACAACTCTCACACGGCCGCAGCACACGATCGCAGCTTCGGGACAAGAGAGTCACGGATCCCCTTGCATGAGTGAATGCACTGATGGCCCGGACTCGTATGAGTCCGGGCCATCAGTACTATCTGTAATCAGTATTCGCTTTGCAGCAAATCAGTGGGCGTGATCCCCACGATCATGCTCGTACGACAGTCCGACCAGAGCGACGAGGCCGAGGACGGCGCCGAAGGGGAAGATCCACCAACCCATGGCGATTCCGTAGAAGGCCACAGCTGCCGCACCTGCACAGGCGATCGGCCACCAGCTCCAAGGGCTGAAGAAGCCGTAGTCCGCATCGGCATCGGAGATCTCTGCCTGCTCGGAGTCCTGTGGCTGGCGACCGACACGACGGTCGGTCAGCCACAGGTAGACACCGACCATGCCTGACATGCCACCGGTGAGAAGCAAAGCGGGGAAACCAACCATTTCGCCGAAGTCCGTGTAGAGGCCATAGGCAACGGCGACAATCACGAAGAACACTGCGTTGACGAGGAAAAGAGTGATCGACGACTTCACTTGACATTACCTCCGGCGAGTTGCGGTTCAGGGGTGCCGTGCCCGGCGTATTCGAGCAGTTCGGGATGGTTCACATCGAATGCCGGACGTTCCGAACGGATACGGGGCAACGAGGTGAAGTTGTGGCGTGGAGGTGGGCAGGATGTTGCCCACTCCAGTGAACCGCCGTAACCCCAAGGATCGTCGACCGTGACCTTCGGTGCATTGCGTGCGGTGATCCACACGTTCCAGAAGAACGGAACCATCGACAGACCCAGAATCATTGCGCCGACAGTGGACACCTGGTTCATCCAGGTAAAGCCATCCTGAGGGAGGTAGTCCGCGTAACGACGGGGCATTCCGTCGACACCCAACCAGTGCTGGACGAGGAAGGTGCCGTGGAAACCGATGAACAGCATCCAGAAGTGGATGAGTCCAAGCTTCTCGTTGAGCATCTTGCCTGTCCACTTCGGCCACCAGAAGTAGAATCCGGCGAACATCGCGAACACGACGGTACCGAAGACCACGTAGTGGAAGTGAGCAACCACAAAGTAGGTGTCCGAGACCTGCATATCGAGAGCAGGGCTGGCCAGGATGACGCCGGTGAGACCACCGAACAGGAAGGTAACGAGGAATCCGATGGACCAAACCATCGGGGTCTCGAAGGTGATCGACCCTCGCCACATGGTGCCAACCCAGTTGAAGAACTTCACGCCAGTCGGAATTGCGATGAGCATCGTCATGAACGCGAAGAACGGCAGCGCCACAACTCCTGTGACGTACATGTGGTGAGCCCACACGGTCACGGACAGGGCAGCAATAGCAATCGTCGCGAAGACCAGTTCCTTGTAGCCGAAGACTGGCTTGCGGCTGAAGACTGGGAAGATCTCAGTCACGATGCCGAAGAACGGCAAGGCAATCACGTAAACCTCAGGGTGTCCGAAGAACCAGAACAAGTGCTGCCAGAGGATCGGTCCCCCGTTCCCGGGGCTGAAGACATGGGATCCCAGTATTCGGTCAGCTCCCAAGACCAGCAATGCGGCCGCGAGAGGCTGGAAGGCCATGAGAACCAGAATGCCGGTGATCAGCGTGTTCCAGGTGAAGATCGGCATACGGAACATGGTCATACCAGGAGCACGCATCGTGATGACCGTGGTGATGAAGTTGACTGATCCGAGGATCGTTCCGATTCCCTGCAACGCCAGGCCGAGAACCCAGAGGTTTCCGCCGGCGCCCGGGGTGAAGGTTGTATTGCTCAGAGGCGCGTACGCAGTCCATCCAAACGAGGCTGCACCCTGAGGGGTGAGGAAGCCGGAGATGGCGATGAGGGAGCCGAAGAGATACATCCAGAAGGCGAACGCATTCAGACGCGGGAACGCCACGTCGGGTGCGCCGATCTGCAGCGGCATGATCACGTTGGCGAAACCGGAGAACAGCGGAGTCGCGAACATCAGCAGCATCAGCGTGCCGTGCATCGTGAACAGCTGGTTGTACTGTTCCTTGGTCTCGACTATCTGCATACCCGGGTCGAAGAGCTCGAGACGGATGATGAGGGCCATGACGCCGCCGACGCAGAAGAAGAGGAACGACGCGATCAGGTACATATACCCGATCGTCTTATGGTCGGTCGACGTAACCCAGTCGACGATGATCTTCCCCTTGCTCCGCGGAACAACAGGGGCGTCAAGGGCCGACTGATTCATCGTTGCGGTCATTTTTCAGCACCTTCTTTCGGGTACCAGTTGCGATCGTACTCAGGTCCGAGCTGACCCTTGTTGCCGTCGTCGGCGAGGGACTTGGTGTAGTCCTCGAACTCGTCCTTAGATACGACCTTCACATTGAAGAGCATTTCGGAGTGGTATTCACCGCACAGCTCAGCGCACTTGCCCACGTACTCGCCTTCTTTCTCGGCGCGCAGATGCAGACTCTGGTCGTGACCAGGAATCATGTCGCGCTTCTCGAGGAAAGCGGGGACCCAGAACGAGTGGATGACATCGCGTGAGCGCAACTTGATCTCAAGGTCGGTATCGACCGGGAGGTAGAGGGTCGGTGCCTTCTCCCCCGGCTTCTCCGTGCCATCGAGCGCTACCTGCGTTCCTGCGAAGTACACGTCTTGATTGACGTAGTTGAAGTCCCATGCCCATTGTTTTGCGGCGATTTCGATGACCTGGTCACCGGGTGTGGTGTCGTCGGTGGTCTTCTCCATGACCTGGACGCTCTGGAAGAAGAATCCGAGGACCAAGATGACTGGAGTGACCGTGAACAGAATTTCGATCGGCATACTGTAGCGCAGCTGCACAGGCAGTCCGCGATCGTTCTTGCGGCGGCGGTAAGCGACCATCGCCCACAGGATGAGTCCCCACACGATCAAGCCCACGATGAGCAGGGCGATCCATGCACCGTTCCACAGGGAGGTGTATGCCTCGGTGTGGTTGGTGGCGCCCTTCGACTCGGCGGGGAAGAACCCTGTGGAGATCTGCTCTTTCGTGCAGCCGGACAGCAACGCCAGTACAGCGACGGCGCCCAGAGTGCCGAGCCGCTTCGCCCAGGACCTTCCCGGTCCTGCCTGATTCGGAGAATCCACGTGCAGCCTTTCACAACCTTATTCGCCGTCCGGGTGCCCGAAAGACGAATTCTTACTATGTCAGTTACCAGAGTACCGCTACAAGCGGTAGAAATTCACATGCAAATGATCATTTGTTGAGAATAACCTGACAACGATCCCCACGGAGAGCGGAATCTAGCCGGGCAGAGTAGTCGAGACCACTGATCTCCGACACGCCGAGGCTCGCCTGGTGTGATGTCTGCCACTGAGTATCGATGAGCCACTCACCACCATCGTAATCAGCGTCGACCGAGGTGGGGGCCGTTGGGGACGTCGTTCCGTTGAAGAGGGACACCAGATGCACCAGGGCCGCTTTGGAGGCATCGCGCTGCGTGTGAAACATCGATTCTCCGGCGAAGAACGAGCCTATGGCGACTCCGTAGAGACCGCCGACGAGGACGCCCTCGGACCTGACCTCCACGGAGTGTGCCCACCCGGCCCTGTGGAGACCCTGATAGAGGCGGATGATGTCCTCGGTGATCCAGCTGCCGGGCCTGTTGGGGTCTGCGCAGGCTCGGATGACCTGCTCGAAATCAGTGTTGACGCTGTATTCGAATCTGCGCATCGACTTGCGCAGGCTCTTGCTGACTTTGAGGTCGCCGGGGAGCAGGACTCCGCGTCGTCGCGGAGCCCACCACCCCATGCGTCCGATACCGCCACTGCCGATTCCCATCGGAAAGAGTCCGGCCCGATACGAAGAGAGGACCTGGGGTTGCGTTGCCGTGTATGACACGGCGCGCAGATCCTCCAGGTCCATCTCAGTGACTTTCAGGTCTGTTTCAGCGGGCTGACATCAGTGGAATGAGTCGCCGCATGCGCAGGAGCCGCCCGCGTTCGGGTTGTCGATCGTGAAGCCCTGCTTTTCGATGGTGTCCGAAAAGTCGATGGTCGAGCCGCCCAGGTAAGGCACGCTCATCCGATCAACGATGACCTCGACGCCGTCGAAGTCTCGTACTGCGTCACCGTCGAGCTGCCGCTCGTCGAAGTACAGCTGATAGATCAGACCAGAGCAGCCACCGGGTTGAACGGCCACACGCAGACGCAGGTCATCGCGACCTTCCTGCTGCAACAGGCTGCGCACCTTGTCAGCAGCCGTGCTCGAGAGTTCGACCTCGTGCGTGGCCATCGCTTCGTTCGTCACAGTCATGGTTACTCCTTATTTCGATCCTGCCTGTCTCCAGGCTACACCGACCACAACGTTCTGGTCGGTGAACCTATTCCCGAGCCGGCCTCAGCTCGCTGCCAGTTTCTGCAGCAGCAGCGCCTCGGCGACGATCGCGGCCTTGAAATCAGGCAGATACAGCGACTCATTGGCGCTGTGGGCCCTGGCATCCGGGTCCTCAACTCCCGTGACCAGAATAGATGCCTGCGGGAACACCTCGAGGAGATCGGCGATGAACGGGATCGAACCGCCGATGCCCATAGTCACGGATTCCTGTCCCCAGGCCTCGGTGAGAGCGCGTTCTGCGGTCTGCACCACCGGGTCGTCCAGATCCGCCTGCCACGGACTGCCGCCCTCAGTGTCTCCGATGGTCAGTGTGGCGCCGAAGGGAAGGTTCTCGCGCAGATGCTTCTCGACTGCCTCAACAGCATTGGCCGGAGTGTCTCCGGGTGCCAGACGGATCGACAGTTTTGCCCGCAGGCTGGATTGCAGAGTGTTCGAGGAGACGTCGACTTCGGGGATGTCGAGTCCGATCACAGTGATCGACGGCTGAGTCCACAGGCGTGAGGCCAGTGAGCCGGAACCGATGAGTGAGGTCGATTCGAGAACACCGGAGTCGGCGCGGATCGTCGCCTCTTCGTAGTCGATGTCACTGCTGGTCTGTGACTTAAGACCGCTGACGGCCACTGAGCCGTCCTCATCGTGGAGAGTGCTCAGCACCCGTGTCATCGCCAGCATCGCATCGGGAACGATCCCGCCGTACATTCCCGAATGCACGGCATGATCGAGCGTGGAGATCTCAAATTCGATAGCGCACATACCGCGCAGGCTCGTCGTCAGTGCTGGTGTGCCGGCCGCCCAGTTGCCGGAGTCAGCGACGACGATGACGTCGGCGGCGAGCTTGTCCTGATATGTCTCAAGGAAGTTGCGGAAGCTGGGACTGCCAGCCTCCTCCTCTCCTTCGATGAAGAGAGTCACACCCACGCCGAGGCGGCCTGCCAGGAGACGCAGAGCGGTGAGGTGGACCATGATGCCGGCTTTGTCGTCGGCGGCTCCACGACCGTAGAGCCGCTCCCCCGTTCGGGTGGCAACGAAAGGCTCAGAGTTCCAGGCTTCGGCTTTGCCCGGAGGCTGAACGTCGTGGTGCGCGTAGAGAAGCACGGTCGGTGCGCCTGCAGGAGCCGGCACCGAGGCGACGATGGCCGGGTAGCCTTCGGAGCCGTCTTCCTGCGCTGCGGTCAGGATCTCGACGTCGAGCCCCAAATCTCGGGCAAGTCCGGCCACAGCCTCGGCGCTGGTCCGAACGTTTGCGGGATCGAAGCTGGGCCAGGCGACTGACGGGATCGCCACGAGATCGGTCAGCTGGTCGATGACCTCATCGAAGATGGTGTCGAGTTCGGTATGCAATTGTGCACTGTCCAGTGCAGAAGTCGATTCGCTCATTCTCCAAAGGTAGTATTCATTAGGTGTTCGGAAGCAAAAAATCTCCTGAGGATGCGCAATCCTCCGACAATCGACCGGTGAACGATGACGGTTCACACCCTGGCGCTGCCTCGCAGCGTGAGGCTGAGCAGAAGAAAGGACGGCCGACGCCCAAACGCAGTCAGCAGGAATCGGTGCGCAAACAGCCGCTGGTTTCGAAGGATCGCAAGGTGGCGAACCAGAAGGCCAAGGAACAGACGCGCAAGGACCGCGATCGTGCCCGCATCGGCATGATGAACGGTGAGGAACAGTACCTCACGCGCCGCGACAAAGGCCCGCAGCGGCGCTATGTTCGCGACTACATCGACGCGCGCTTCTCCATCGGAGAGCTCTTCATCCCCGCTGCGATTCTGATCCTGGTGGTGGCATTCACGCAGCCGGTGGCCATTCAGCAGTACTTCACCTACGCGGTCTGGGGTCTGCTGGCGTTGGTCATCCTCGATGGAGTGATCGTCAACTACATCCTCAAGGGACGGTTGAAAGCCAAGTTCGGAACCGTCGAACGTGGCCTGGCGTTCTACGCAATCATGCGCAGCGTCCAGATTCGTCCGCTGCGCATGCCGAAACCTCAGGTCAAGCGCCGCCAGTACCCGAAGTGAGCAGAGTCCGGGAACGGGCTCCGCGAATGATCCGTCCGGGCCAGAACGGCCCGGAGTAGATCATCTCCGAATAGGTTTGAACCAGATCAGCGCCCGCCGCAAGCCGGGCGCTGATGTCATTGGCATCAGATATTCCGCCGACGGAGATGATGCTGAGGTTGTCGCCGACGGTGGCCTTGACCAGACGAAGGACTTCCAGCGACCGCGCAGCCAAGGGTCGTCCCGAGATGCCCCCGGCTTGACCGCGAGCGAAGTCCGCTTCCGGGCCGTTGAGCACGTCGCGATTGATCGTGGTGTTGGTGGTGATGAGTCCATCGACTCCCGAACGCATGGCGAGGTCACAGATCTCGGCGACATCCTCGTCATTGAGATCGGGTGCGATCTTGACCAGCAGCGGCACGTGACCGAGCGTGGAACGAGTAGTCGTGACCACCTCGGCGGCGGCAGAGCGCACCGCGTCGATGATGGGTTCCAGGCTCGACACGGACTGCAGGTCACGCAGACCCGGAGTGTTCGGCGAGCTGACATTGATGACGAGGTAATCAGCCAGAGGCGCACAGAACCGCGCTGAACTCGCATAGTCCTCGACGGCGTCAGCAGCTTCGACGACCTTAGTCTTGCCGATGTTGATCCCGACGATCGGGCGCTGTGCCGAGGGCAGAAAGGCAAGGGACTTCCGCTGTTCTTCGATGTTGAAGGCGGCCTGCCGGGCACCCTGGTTGTTGAATCCCATCCGGTTGAGCAGCGCCATGTTCTTGCGCAGACGGAACAGTCGCGGCTTCTCGTTGCCGGGCTGAGCATGAGCAGTGATCGTGCCGACCTCGATGTGGCCGAAGCCCATCGTCGACAGAGCGCGAATCCCTTCACCGTTCTTATCGAATCCAGCCGCCAGCCCGAGGCGATTGGGAAACTTCAGGCCCAGCACTTCGACCTCATCGCGGGTACCGCGAGCCAGCACGATCCGGAGCAGTCGGCCCAGACCGGGGATGGAATCGAGGATTTTCAGTGCTGTGAACGACACATGATGTGCGCGTTCGGCGTCCATGGGGGCAAAGAAGAGTTTGAAGAAAAGTGAGTACACACCCACCAGAATATGTCAGGTGGCGATGTGACCCCAGGACGGCACGGTCCACGGCTACCAGGAATTCACGCACTTGCCTGGTCCGAATGGTCACAGTTTATCCATCCTCCGCGAAATGGCATTAGGATCGATTCAACGTTCAAAGACGATGAAAGGGAATATATGCCCAGTGCATCCACGCCCACCAACTACTCTTCGACCACACTTGTGAAAGCCACCGCTTCAGTTCTGGTGTTGGGAGTAGCTGACGACAAGGTCCTCGGCCTCGATACTGCGAAATCCGCACGCACCGCTCTCGAAGACGTGGTTCGCGCCATCGAATTCACCGGAAAGGCCGGAGCCACTGCACGTGTTGCAGCGCCCAAGGCCTTTTCCGCATCGAGCATCCTCCTGGTCGGCCTCGGCGCCTTCGACGCCACAGCTCGCGGCACCGACGCCGCAGCGAAGTCACACGAGGTGCTCCGCCGCGGTGCAGGCAATGCGCTGCGTGCCCTGGACGGTGTGGACTCGATCGCGGTGGGCCTGCCGGCACTCACCGCCGACGCTGTCGAAGCCATCACCATCGGTGCTGGACTCGGCGCCTACCGCTTCATCGACTACCGCAGCCAGGACGCAGACAAGGTTCCCGGCACCGTCACCATCCTCGGGCCCAAGAGCAAAGAGCACACGGCCGCGCACTCCAACGGTGCGATCATCGCCGCGGCGACGAACCGCGCCCGCGACCTCGTGAACACTCCTCCCCTCGACCTCTACCCCGAATCCTTCGCCCAGCGCGTCAAAGAACAGGGCAAGGACCGCAAGCTCAAAGTGAGCGTGCTCGGCGAGAAGGAACTGCAGGCCGGCGGATACGGAGGCATCATCGGCGTCGGACAGGGCTCGACCCGCGGACCGCGCCTGGTCAAGGTCGAATACTCCCCGAAAGGTGCCGAGCGCCACGTCAGCTTCGTCGGCAAGGGCATCACCTTCGACTCCGGCGGCATCTCCCTCAAACCCGCTGCGAGCATGGAGGACATGAAGTCCGATATGGCCGGTGCCGCTGCCGTCGTCCAGGCTCTGTTCGCGATCGCGGACCTGGGACTGCCTGTCAGGGCGACCGCCTGGTTGCCCTTGGCCGAAAACATGCCGGGATCATCGGCGACACGCCCCAGCGACGTTCTGCACATGCGCAGCGGCAAGACAGTGGAAGTCACCAACACCGACGCCGAGGGCCGGTTGGTCCTCGCCGACGCATTGGCAGACGCCGATGCAGAGAACCCTGATCTCCTCATCGATGTGGCAACACTCACAGGTGCGCAGGTCGTTGCACTGGGCACTCGGACCTCGGGAGTCATGGGTGCCGAAGAGGCACGCAATCTCATCACAACCTCGGCGACCCACGCCGGCGAGGAGATGTGGGCGATGCCCATCCCCGAAGAGATGCTCTCCGGCTTCGACTCCAACGCCGCGGACCTGAAGAACTCCGGACCCCGGCCCGGCGGCATGCTCGCAGCCAGCGCCTTCCTCCAGGAATTCGTCAGCGAGGGCACCAACTGGGCACACATCGACATCGCGGGACCGAGCTTCAACACCGGCTCCGCTTTCGGCTACACACCGGTCGCCGCCACGGGCGCGGCGGTCCGCACTCTCATCGAGGCAGCAAAGCAGGTGAACTGACAAAATAGTTTCTACACGCTGTCGATATGGACGTGATCATCCACACCTGTGTCCAAACAGACAGTTTGTGCTTTCGCCCTTGGCGAGAAAAGTGGAAAGATAGAAGGAAAGCTGCGTACGGCAGGCTTATTCACAGCTACGAGGAGTAATCCGTGAGTGACTCATTGACCTACGACCTTGTCGTTCTGGGCGGCGGAACCGGCGGCTACGCTGCCGCACTGCGCGCTGCAGAGCTCGACATGAAGGTTGCTTTGATCGAACGCGACAAGGTTGGCGGCACATGCTTGCACCGCGGTTGTGTTCCGACGAAGGCCCTTCTGCATGCTGCAGAGGTCGCCGACACGGCGAAGGAATCGTCGAACTTCGGCATTGAGGTCGAATTCAAGGGAATCGACATCGAGAAAGTTCTCGACTACAAAGACAATGTCATTTCTCGCAATTACAAGGGCCTGCAGGGGCTGGTGAAGGCGCGTGGAATCGACACGTACTTCGGCACCGGCAAACTGACAGGTAAGGACACCGTCGAGGTTGACGGTGAAGACGGCAAGCACACCGTCACCGGCACCAACGTCCTCCTGTCCACCGGTTCGACGTCGAAGACCATCGGTCTCGACATCACTGAGCGTGTCATCACCAGCACCGAGGCTCTCGAGCTCGACAAGGTCCCCGGTTCGGCGATCGTTCTGGGCGGCGGCGTCATCGGCGTCGAGTTCGCCAGTGTGTGGTCGTCGTTCGGTGCCAAGGTCACCATCGTCGAAGGACTCAAGCACCTCGTTGCCAACGAGGACGAGACCATCTCGAAGAACCTCGAACGGGCCTTCAAGAAGCGCAAGATCGGCTTCAAGCTCGGCACCATGTTCAAGGGCGTCGAGGAGACTGCTGACGGAGTCAAGGTGACTCTCGAAGACGGTTCGGTCCTCGAGGCTGAGTACCTCCTCGTTGCCGTCGGCCGTGGCCCGGTCACCGAAGGCTTCGGCTTCGAAGACCAGGGCGTCCCGATGGACCGTGGTTTCGTCCTCGCCAACGAACGTCTCCACACCGGCGTCGGCAACATCTATGCGTGCGGCGATATCGTTCCCGGACTGCAGCTGGCTCACCGCGCCTTCGGCCAGGGAATCTTCATCGCCGAGGAGATCGCAGGGCTGAACCCGGTTCCTGTTCTGGAATCAGGCATCCCTCGCGTGACCTACTGCGAACCCGAGATCTTCTCGGTCGGACTCTCGTCCAAGCAGGCCGAAGAGCAGTATGGAGCCGACAGCGTCGAATCCATCGAATACAACCTGGGCGGAAACGGTAAGTCCGTGATTCTGAACACCAGCGGTCTGATCAAGGTCATCCGTGAGAAGGACGGACCTGTTGTCGGCGTCCACGGCATCGGCGCTCGACTGAGCGAGCAGGCCGGCGAAGCCCAACTGATCGTCAACTGGGAGGCATTCCCAGAGGAAGTTGCGCAACTCATTCACGCTCACCCGACACAGAATGAAGCACTCGGCGAGGCCCACCTGGCCCTCGCTGGCAAACCCCTGCACTTCCACTCTTAAGATCCGAGGAGACGAAAGACATGTCGAATTCCGTGCAGATGCCGGCTCTCGGTGAGTCGGTGACCGAAGGAACAGTCACCCGCTGGCTCAAAGAGGTCGGCGAAGAAATCGAAGTAGACGAGCCGTTGCTCGAGGTGTCGACTGACAAGGTCGACACAGAGATTCCCAGCCCCTACGCGGGTGTCCTGGAGAAGATCCTGGCTGACGAAGACGACGTCGTCGAAGTCGGCGGAGATCTGGCCTACATCGGCGACGGCAGCGGATCCGACTCCGCAGAGTCCGCCGACGCAGAGGGCTCCTCCGACGAGGACACCTCTGAACCAGCCGAAGAATCCGAGCCCGCAGCGGCCGAAGAGTCCGAGGAAGCGTCCTCGGACTCAGCCGACGAATCGGAAGCCGATGCTCCAGCCTCATCCGGTTCCGGAGGCGAAGGCACAGAGATCACAATGCCTGCCCTCGGTGAGTCCGTGACCGAAGGTACCGTGACTCGCTGGCTGAAGGACGTCGGCGAAGAGGTTGAGGTCGACGAACCACTTCTCGAGGTGTCCACCGACAAGGTCGACACCGAGGTGCCCTCCCCCGTGGCGGGAACCGTTCAGGCACACCTGGCAGAAGAGGACGAGACCGTTGAGGTCGGCGCGCCTCTGGCTCGCGTCGGTTCCGGATCGGACGAGGCAGAGTCTTCCGCTGCTGCAGTGGAAGCTCCCGCCGAGGAGCCTGCTGAAGAAGAGGAGCCTGCCAAGGAAGAGGAGCCGGCCAAGGAAGAGGCACCCGCTGTGGACAAGAAGTCTACAGCTGCCGAAGAAACACCGAAGCAGGAGACCCCTGCCCCGGCTGCGTCAGAGCCAGCCGAGAAGCAGTCAGGCTCGCAGGGTTCCGCACCCGCACCAGCGGCCGCTGACACGGTCGGTGAAAATGCCGCATATGTGACTCCACTCGTGCGCCGATTGGCACGCGACGAGGGCGTCGACCTGAGCTCGGTGACCGGAACCGGAGTGGGCGGACGCATCCGCAAGCAGGATGTCATGGCCGCAGCCGCCGACCGTTCTTCCACCTCGTCGGGATCTGCTGCTCCGGCAGCCGGCGGTGCGAAGGCACCGTTCAAGCTCGAGATTCCCGAAGAGGCTGCGAAGCTGCGCGGCACCACGGAGAAGGCTTCGCGCATCCGACAGACGATCGCCAAGAGGATGAGCGAGTCTCTCGACGTATCGGCTCAGCTGACTCAGGTCGTCGAGGTCGATATGACTCGTGTCGTGAAGCTGCGCAAGGCCAACAAGGACGCCTTCCAGTCCAAACACGGCTCGAAGCTGACCTACCTGCCGTTCTTCGGCAAGGCCGTCGTCGAAGCGCTCAAGCAGCACCCGAAGGTCAACGCACAGTACGATCTGGATTCCCAGGAGATCACGTACTTCGACCACGAGCATCTGGCGATCGCAGTGGACACCCCACGCGGACTCCTCGTGCCTGTGATCAAGGACGCCGGGGATCTGAGCATCGCCGGCATCTCGAAGGCCATCGACGATGTCGCGGATCGGACTCGCAACAACAAGATCATGCCTGATGAGCTCTCGGGCGGAACGTTCACCATCACCAACATCGGTTCGGTGGGTGCTCTGTTCGACACTCCGATCATCAATCAGCCGCAGATGGGCATTCTGGGCACCGGCACGATCGTGCGCCGCCCGATCGTCGTCAAGACCGAGGACGGCGAGGAATCGATCGCCATCCGTGACATGGTCTACCTGCCGCTGACCTACAACCACCAGTTGGTTGACGGCGCGGATGCAGGACGTTTCCTGCAGACGATCAAGGCCCGTCTCGAAGAAGGAAACTTCGAAGCGGATCTCGATCTCTGATTCGTTTCAGCTGAAAGGCCGGTCACTGATGTGGCCGGCCTTTCTCATCCCCTCAACGGTTGATCTGCGTGACAGCCAGAACTCTCCAGGCGCCATCATGGGGTGCCAGCTCGAACTCGACATGGGCGGGAGCGAACCCTGACTCGTCCCCCTCTGTCTTCACGCTCGTCGACATCTGGGCCTCAACGAGGATGTGGCGGTGTGTCTGCTCGCTGATCACCGGATCGTTCAATTCGATCGTGTAGTCATTTCCCACGAAGGTGTCTAGGTCGAGCAGTTCATCGGCTGCAGCGGCCGAAGAGTCTGGGACTGTCAATGCGGCCAGTGCCTGATCGTCGCCGGCGCTCAATGCCTCAGAACGCTTCCGGCAGAGATCATCCAACAGCGCAAAGATCTGGCTCTCCGACATCTCCTCGACATTGGCCTGGGAGTCGTCGCTGTTCCGGGAAGGAGTCTCGCTCGCGCTCGGACTCGCATCTTCTGCCGAACTCACCGAGGCAGTGCTGTTCCCCGAACTCCACGATCTGACCATCACAGCACCTCCGATGATCGTCATGATCACGGCAAGGAGAACCCAAGTACGGGGCCCAGTCGATCGCTTCCGGGGCCGCCGGCTGCGAAGCGGCAACCGACCCAGAAACCCCTCCCCGCCCCCTGCAACCCACGAGGACAGTCGATTCCGCAGCGACGCAGTCCCCCGGTTTCGACGAGGTACCTGACGGCGTCTGCCGCGTTGCCGGCTGACGCCACCGTCTCGACTGGCGGCCCGTAGGCGGGCTGCTGCACCGGTGCTCTCAGCAGGCCGGGCAGCCTCTGCCGGCTCGGGAGATCCTGCGACGATGGATGGCTTGACAGCTCGCAGCCGAGCCGTCAGGGCCTGCCCCGGGTCGAGATCGCGTTCGGCGGGCAGGAGCGGGAGGGCACTTGGCGTCCCGCTTCGACGCAAGGTCGCGCTCACCTCGGCGAGGGTGTCGTGGAGACTGGAAGGTGGTGTCGAATCATCCAGCAGCTGTTCTACAAGTGTCTGCAACGGCTGCGAGCACCCGGGAAGTGCGATTCGCACGGGCAAGGGACTCTGTGCCCAGGGGCGGCCATGCGCGGCGTGATAGATCATCTCTCCGATCGCGAATCGCGCCGAGGCAGGCGACGTCCGGCTGATACCGGGAATGATCCGCGGACGTCCTTCGGCATCGAGTCCGATGCTTTCAAGGCAGAGCCGTGATTGCGCATCGGTGCTCCCCCACAGTTCCTCGACGATGCCGAGGAAGAGGGTGCACAATTCCCCTTCCACCAGTCCCTGGTAGGAACGGACAGCGTCGAGGACGAGACCGCCGGCGAGTGGTTCGACGAGAAGCAGAGATGTGGAGCCGGACGGCAGATCCACGTCGGCAACTCCAAGTGCTTCCGGGTGATCTGTATCGAAGCCCTGGTGGTCGACTCCCCAGATCGTCTGGCCCTGATCGTTCACGAGTCGGTGAATGTCATCAGAGACCGGTGCTTGGAGTTCCCACGTCATTGTTCGTCATCTCCGTCGGTGGATCCTTTAACCGCATAGGTGCTGTTTAGGGAGTCTTGCTCTGGTTTAATAGTGTTTGATGGTGGATCATAAGTCAAGAGTCGGGCGGTACTCGAAGGTGTCGAGGCTCATCTTCGATGAAATTGAACCCCTGCTACAAGAGACATAGTCTTGTGCCATGCCTCTGGTCACAGAAACGCTGGGTTTCGCACCCGTATATTCGGATTACCTGCGAACCTGGGACTTGCAGAAGAAATATCACGAAGAAGTGCTCGCTGAGGATCGTGACTCAACGATTCTCCTGCTCGAACACCCGCCGGTCTACACTGCCGGCAAACGCACGGAAGACCATGAGCGGCCCACCGATGGCACCGAAGTCGTCGACGTCGATCGTGGCGGGAAGATCACTTGGCATGGCCCTGGGCAGCTGGTGGCCTACCTCGTGTACAAGCTCAATGACACCAAAGAGGTCAAGCTCTTCGTCTCGCAGCTCGAGGACTCCATGATCGAGCTCCTCGCCGAGTACGACATCGCAGCCACCACCATCGAGGGACGCGCAGGTGTCTGGATACTCGGTGACGGCACCCGCCGCGACCGGAAAATCGGCGCGATCGGCATCCGCATCCACGAAGGTGTGACCATGCACGGTCTGGCCCTGAACTGCAGCAACGACCTCGGCGCCTACGAATCGATCATCGCCTGCGGGATCACGGACGCCGACACAACGACCATGAGTGCCGAACTCGGCCGCAGCGTGACTCCTGAAGATGTCGCTGCCCGCCTTGACGAGATCCTGCACAACCACATCACAGCCTAGGAGAATTGACGTGACGATAGCGCCAGAAGGCCGCCGCATGCTCCGTGTCGAGGCACGGAACTCAGAAACGCCGATCGAGGACAAGCCTGCTTGGATCAAAGCAAAAGCCCATATCGGCCCCGAATACACTTCCCTGAAGTCACTGGTGCGTAAGCAGGAGCTGCACACGGTCTGCGAGGAAGCCGGCTGCCCCAATATCTTCGAATGCTGGGAAGACCGCGAAGCGACCTTCCTCATCGGCGGCGAACAGTGCACGAGGCGCTGTGACTTCTGCCAGATCGACACCGGAAAGCCTGCCGACTTCGATGCCGATGAACCTCGCCGTGTGGCCGAATCGGTGCGCGACATGGGTCTGCGCTACTCGACTATCACCGGCGTGGCCCGCGACGACCTCGACGACGGCGGTGCCTGGCTCTACGCAGAGACCGTGCGTCAGATCCACAATCTCGACTACTCAGATGGCAGCGGTACGGGTGTAGAACTCCTCATCCCCGACTTCAATGCAGAGCCGGATCAGCTGGCCGAGGTCTTCTCCTCGCGTCCGGAGGTGCTGGCTCACAACGTTGAGACGGTTCCCCGCATCTTCAAGCGCATCCGTCCCGCCTTCCGCTACGAACGTTCTCTGTCCGTGATCACCCAGGCGCGCGACGCGGGCCTCATCACGAAGTCGAATCTGATGCTGGGCATGGGTGAGACCAACGACGAGATCATCGCAACACTGCGCGATCTCCACGAAGCAGGTTGCGATCTCATCACGATCAATCAGTACCTGAGGCCCTCACCGCGGCACCACCCCGTGACTCGGTGGGTCAAACCGGCCGACTTCGTGATGCTGCGTGACGCAGCGGAGGACATCGGCTTCTCGGGCGTCATGTCCGGTCCCCTGGTCCGTTCTTCCTACCGTGCCGGTCGCCTGTGGGCGACGGCCATGCGCCATCGAGGCGAGCAGATACCCACTCATCTCTCCCACCTTGACAAGCACACCCCCGCCAAGCAGGAGGCTCAGGCCGTTGTGGATACATTCGGCCCGGGCGAAGAGGTAGACTTGACTGCTGAGCAATGAGAGCGTTCGGGGCCCGGCCTCGACGTCGATACGTCATTCAAGAGCAAGTGAGAGCATGAGCGAAGAACCGCGCAAGGGACTTTTCCGCCGGAAGCCCAAGGATCCGAACAAGAAGCCGGGCCGCCTGGCGCAGATGAAGCAGGTCTACGAACTGTCGGCCAAGCACAATAAGGCCACACCGTGGCTGTTAGCTGCCGCCATTCTCGGCTGCACGTTGCTGGGCCTGTTGGCCGGGCTTCTGTTCGGCGGCGCGGTCTTCACCACGATCCTCGGCTTCATGGTGGGTCTTCTGCTGGGCATGTTCATGCTCGGCAGATTCGCTGAGACGGCTGCCTTCGCACAGATGGAGGGACAGCCGGGAGCCTTCGGTGCCGTCCTCAACACCGCTCGCCGCGGCTACCTGATGGACGACAAGCCCATCGCCATCGACCCGAAGAGCCGCGACCTCGTCTTCCGCTCCACTGGTCGTGCCGGAGTCGTGCTCCTCAGCGAAGGTTCGAAGGGCCGCAGCGCGAAACTGCTGGCCAAGGAGAAGAAGCGCCATGAGCGCATCCTGCCCACCGTCCCGGTGCATACTTTCCAGGGCGGCAATGAGGAAGGCCAGCTGAAGATGAAACAGGTTGTTCCGGCAGTCCAGAAGCTTCCTCGCAAGCTCAACAAGACCGAAGTGCTGGCTGTACGTAATCGCCTTGCCGCTCTCGGCACCCAGGGCACCCGTCCCCCCATCCCGAAGGGCATCGATCCGAACAAGGCTCGCCCGAACCACAAAGCGATGCGCGGACGCTGATCGAAAAGTACCGCGTTGAGCTGGTCATACATAGAAGTGGGGCACCGACTCAAACGAGTCGGTGCCCCACTTCTATGTATCGGAACCGCCTGAACTGCGCTCAAGCGGGTCGTGGCCTCAGCGCTTGAGGATGAACGTCCCGGCAGCCAGATCGTGGAGACCACGATTGTCTCGGTTGAAGATCAGTGCGGGAATGACGAGAACGACGAGCACAGTACGGATGAGCGTCTTGACGAAGCCGGGCACATGACCGTCCAGGCGACGGACCTCGATGCCGAAGATCCTGTGGCCCACCGTGTATCCAAGAGTCGAGACGAGCAGGAAATGCTCAAGTGCGAAGAGGCCCGGAGCCAGGAATGGATTGGACGACCCGATGAGGTTCGCGATCGCCAAACACATGAACCAGTCGACTATAAGTCCCAAGAGCCTGCGCCAGGCGGGTGCCGCCGAATGCGATCCAGTCTCGGGCAGTCCCAGCCGTCTGCCTGGCCAATCGCCTTCTTCTCGCTCAATCTTGGGCCCCTCAAGCCAGGAGCCGAGGTCATCACGATTAATCACGGACCCAGTTTACCCAAGTCGAACCTGGACGAATCCTCAGGAAACATGCCCGAAACACGGACGACATCACCGCTTCACTCGCTTGCAACTAAGATTGGGAATGGTCAAGTCGAACGACCACCGTAAACTAACTAGGAGACTAAGTGTTCTCGTCTGCTGAAGAACTCGTCAACTACATCTCGGAGAACGACGTCAAATTCGTCGATGTTCGTTTCTGCGACCTCCCCGGTGTTGTCCAGCATTTCAACCTTCCTGCAGCCTCGTACGGCACAGAAGAGATCACCGAAGGTCTGCTCTTCGACGGTTCCTCTATCACGGGTTTCCAGGGCATTCACGAATCGGACATGAAACTGCTCGCAGATGTCTCATCGGCCTATATCGACCCCTTCCGTGAGGCCAAGACCCTGGTCATCACACACTCGATCGTCGATCCATTCACCGATGAGCCCTACTCTCGCGATCCCCGTCAGGTTGCGGCCAAGGCCGAGGCCTACCTCGAGAGCACCGGAATCGCCGACACTGTATTCTTCGGCGCTGAGGCAGAGTTCTACCTCTTCGACTCGATCCGCTACGAGAACACACCGGGCAGCAGCTTCTACAAGATCGACTCCGAAGAAGCCGCCTGGAATATGGGCGAAGACGAGCCGGGCGGAAACCTGGGTTATAAGACTCCCTTCAAGGGCGGTTACTTCCCCGTCTCACCACAGGACAAGTTCGCTGACATTCGCGACCACATGTCTCTGACGTTGGAGCAGATCGGCTTCGAGATGGAGCGCGCCCACCACGAGGTCGGCACTGCAGGCCAGCAGGAGATCAACTACAAGTTCAAGACCCTACAGCATGCAGGCGATCAGCTCCTCGACTTCAAGTACATCATCAAGAACAGTGCCTACGAACTGGGCAAGTCGGCCACCTTCATGCCCAAGCCGCTCTTCGATGACAACGGCTCAGGCATGCACTGCCACCAGTCCCTGTGGAAGAACGGCGAACCCCTCTTCTATGACGAGAACGGCTATGGAGGCCTCTCCGATCTGGCTCGTTGGTACATCGGCGGTCTCATCGAACATGCCGGCGCCGTTCTGGCGTTCACCAACCCGACGATCAACTCGTACCGCCGCCTCGTGCCCGGATACGAAGCTCCCGTCAATCTCGTCTACTCAGCACGCAACCGCTCGGCCGCGATCCGTATTCCGGTCACTGGCAGCTCACCGAAGGCCAAACGTCTTGAGTTCCGCGTGCCGGACCCGTCGACCAACCCGTACCTGGCCTTCTCCGCACAGCTGATGGCCGGACTCGACGGAATCCGCAACCGCATCGAGCCTCCGGAGCCTATCGACAAGGACCTCTACGAGCTCCCACCTGAGGAAGCCAAGGACATCAAACTTGTCCCAGGCTCTCTCGATGAGGCCCTCATCGAACTCGAGAAGGACCACGACTTCCTCACCGCCGGAGACGTCTTCACCTCCGACCTGATCGAGACGTGGATTCGGATCAAGCGCGAGAACGAGATCGAGGTGGCTCGTCTGCGTCCGACCCCGACGGAGTTCGAGCTCTACTACGCACTCTGATCCAGAGTCGTAGAGTTCGCTGGCTGCCGGCACAGAGCACGTAGGCCACAGCCCTAAGGAATACAGTGGGGGCGTCACGGGTTCACCCGTGGCGCCCCTTAACGCATCTGACCAGGTCAGCCTTCGCCGGTGACCACGACTGACACAGGGATGGACAATGACGCACTTCGATCTTCTTCTGATCGGTACAGGTTCGGGGAACATGTTTCTCGACGACCGATTCTTCGGCCTCAACGTTGCGATAGCCGAGGAATGGCATTTCGGCGGCACCTGCCTCAACGTGGGCTGCATACCGACGAAGATGTTCGTCTATCCAGCCACGATCGCCGAACAGGCCGCCGATTCGAAGCGCTATAACCTCTCGACTGATTTCCACAGCGTGAATTGGCCCGCGCTGCAGAAGCGGATCTTCGACCGTGTCGACGCTATCGAAGCCGGAGGTCGGGACTATCGCAGCGGCGACCGTCAACCGAATGTGAGCGTCGTGGCCGAACACGTTCATTTCACAGGACCGAAGACGGTGAGCACCGCCTCGGGTGAGGAGCTCACAGCCGATCGCATCGTCATCGCGGCCGGGGCCTCCCCCGTCATTCCCGAGGCGCATGGACTCGACCCGCAGCTGGTGGATACCGACGGCTATCCCGTCTACACATCGAACTCGATCATGCGCATTCCCCAGAGACCCGAACGTATGGTCATCATCGGCTCAGGCATCATTGCCATGGAGTTCGCCCACGTCTTCGCCGGATTCGGGGCCGAGGTGAGCGTGATCGCACGCGGCCCTCGTCTGCTCGGCAACATCGATGAGGACGTCTCGGATGAGTTCACCGAACTCTTCGAACGCACCCACACCGTTCACCGCGGTGCCGAGGTGTCCTCCTACAGTTTCGACGACGGCCAGGTCAGCGTCACTCTGAAAGCCAGCGGCCGCCTCGGCGGGGTCGATCTGCCCTCTCGGATCGACGCGGATGCGGTCCTCATCGCCACCGGGCGCACACCGAACACCGCGAGCCTGAACGTGGGCGAAGCCGGGTTTGATGTTCTTGATGGGGCTCGTCTCAGCGTTGACTCACGACAGCGCGTGCTTGCTCACGGCCAGCCGGTCCCAGGAGTCTTCGCACTCGGCGACATCAGCTCTCCTTATCAGCTCAAGCACGTCGCCAATCATGAGGCCGACGTCGTGGGCGACAACCTCGCGCTCGACGTGGCAGCCGGATCCCCTGGAGGCGCCACCGAGGCGGATCTGCGCGAAGTCAATCATCACGCCGTCCCCGGTGCCGTGTTCACCTCACCCCAGGTCGCCTACGTCGGCATCACGGAAGATGAAGCACGGCAGGCTGGTTACGACGTGAGTGTAAAGGTGCAGAAGTACTCCGACGTGGCCTACGGCTGGGCGATGGCCGATGACCCCGGGGTCGTGAAGCTCATCGCAGATAAGGCGACGCGCAAGATCCTGGGCGCACACATCGTCGGTCACGAGGCCTCGATGATCGTACAGCCTTTGATCCAGGCGATGGCGTTCGATCAGCCCGCAGACGAGATGGCCAAACGTCAGTATTGGATTCATCCGGCGCTGCCTGAAGTCGTTGAGAACGCACTCTTGGGCCTCGAGTTCAACGACGACTGAGGATAGTCCTCAGAACCCGTAGAAGTACTCTTCCATGATGTTCCTGGCATGGCGGGTGGTGCGCAGGTAGTCGTCTTCGAGTTCGTGTCCGCCACCCGCCGGATATCCGAGCAGTCGAGCCGTGGCCTCAAGCTCGAAGTGCTCCTCCGGCAGTGATTCCGCTGTCCTCCCCCGATACAGCATCACTGCCGAGCGGACATCGGTGGCCAGTTGCCATGCGGCCGCGAGCTCGTCGGCATCGTCTGTGGGGATGAGCCCCACTTCGGCTGCGACTTTCAGTGCTGACAGCGTCGAGGTCGTCTGCAGACCGGGAATCCGCTGGGCGTGTTGGAGCTGCATCAGCTGAACCGTCCACTCGACGTCGGAAAGGCTCCCCCGACCCAGCTTGAGGTGGCGCCGTTTGTCCGCATTGCGAGGCAGGCGTTCATCTTCCATCCGTGCTTTGAGCGTGCGGACTTGGGTCAGGGACTTCGTCGGCATCTCCGCTGGGTACCGCAGCGGATCGATGAGGTCGGTGAAGTCCTCGATGAGGCCGGAGTCACCGGCGACCGGACGGGCCCTCAGCAGTGCTTGTGCTTCCCAAGGCTGGGACCACTTCGCATAGTAGGCCCGGTAGGACGACAGTGCCCGGACCAGAGGCCCATTCTTACCCTCCGGTCGCAGATCGGCGTCGAGGTCGACGCCCTGGGCGCCGACACTGGCCTTGAGCCGGCTGCCGAGGCCCAGTGCCAACTTGCTCACGTGCTTGCTCAGCTTGGCCTTCTCCTCGGCATCCAGATCCTCGCTGACAGAGCGATAGACGTAGGTTACGTCGGCATCGGAGAAGTAACCGATCTCGCTTCCACCCCAGCGCCCCATTGCGATGATCGCGAATTCGTAAGATGGAGTATCGGGACCATCGAGGTCCAGACGGACGGCCTGCAGTGCGCTCCTGACGGTCAGATCCATCAGGGCGGAGAGGTCACCGGGGATCTCCGCCCGATCCCCGACATCCAGGACGTCGCGCAGAGCGATACGCAGAAGCTCACGGCTGTAGGTTTCGCGGATCGGTGTGATCGCTGCGCCCGCATGTCGTTTGAGGAGGCCCCCGACTTCGGCCTCCAGGGCCTTCGGATCGCGGGAAGTGAGGTTGTCGAAGTTGTCCAGCCAGGCCACCGCCGCGGGCTGGCGCAGAAGCAGTTCACTGGCATAGCCGGACAGTGAAAGGACCTCCGCCACGGACTTCGCGGCCAGACCGGAGTCACGCAGCATCTTCAGGAACCAGCCGGAGGACGACAGCGAGTCGGTGAGGCGGCGGAATGCAAGGAGCGCAGCATCGGGACTGACTCCGTCGGAGAACCAGTCCAGCAGTGCAGGCAGGACCTGCTTGATGACAAGGGCCGTGCGCGACATGCCGGAGGTCAGCGCCTTGATGTGGGTCAAAGCGCCCTGCGGATCACGGTAGCCGAAGGCTTGGAGGCGGTCCGCGGCAGCCTGCATGCTGCTGCCCCTGTTGTGCGCGTCGACGACGGCACCGTGGACACCGACTGCTGCGTCGAGGATGGGGCGATAGAAGATCTGATCATGCAGACGGGTGACCTGCTTGGCATAATCCTTGCGCGTGTCCTCCAGCCGGGCTCCGGTCCGCGAGCCCGAGGTGAAGACCGAACGGGAGAGGATGCGCAGCTTCTCATCGTCGTCGGGGATGAGCGCGTTGCGCAGCATCCGCGGAATCTGGACCCGATGCTCGACCACGCGCATGAACCGGTAGGCGGCGGAGAAGACTGCGGCATCCTCTTTTCCGATGTACCCATGCTCACCCAGCTCTTCCAGAGCCACAAGCGTGTTCGGGGTGCGGATCTCCTCGTCACTGCGACCGTGGACCAGCTGCAGCAGCTGGGCCGAGAATTCCACATCGCGCAGTCCTCCACGTCCCAGCTTGATCTGTCGGGGCGCCTCGGAGGCGGGAATGAGGTCCACGACGCGACGACGCATCGACCGGATGCCGTCGATGAACCCCTGCCTGCTGGCGGCCTCCCACACGAGCGGCAGAAGCGTCTCGACGAACTCCTCGCCCACCCCGACGTCACCGGCCACAGGCCGCGCCTTGAGAAGAGCCTGGAATTCCCAGTTCTTTGCGATGTCGGCGTAATAGCGGGTGAACTCTGACATGGTCCGCACCAGTGCTCCGGCCTTGCCCTCGGGGCGCAATGCCGTGTCGACCTCCCACAGGGCAGGCTCTGCACCGGCATCGGAGAGGATGCCGCGCATCCGTTGGGCGATCTCCGTAGCCAGATCACGCTGTTCATCACTCGTCGCTGAATCGAGCACGAAGACCACATCCACGTCGGAGACGTAGTTGAGCTCACGGGCTCCGGTCTTGCCCAAGGCGATCACAGCGATGCGAACAGTGCCCTTTGGATCGAGTTCAGCCCTGGCAATCGCCAGAGCAGCATCCATGGCGGCTGCGGCCAGGTCGGAGAGCACAGCCATCACATGATCGACGATCTCCTCGGGCGCCTCGGAGACGAGATCATCGGCAACCAACCGCAGCTGTGCATTGCGATAGGTGCGGCGCAGGTCCTTGATCGCCTCCTCGCCGAGGTGATCTGCCGCGGGTGCCGGAGCATCCGGATCGGCTCCGACACTGTCGAGCAGATCCTTGCGCAGCGATACCGCCGAAGCTGCCGGGGTGGAGACCATGAGGAACGGAGACTTCTCGACCAGCTGAGGCAGAGACTCCGGATGCCGCACGAGGTGATCGACCATGGCCTCGGAGGTGCCCATGACTGCGAGCACACGCCGCAGCAGCGGACGGTCGATCTCGTCCTCGGCGAGATCCACACTGGTGTCCGAGCGGATGGCGTCAAGGAACTGCGGTGCCGACTCGGCTGCAGCCTCCAGAACCCGAAGCAGACCCAGTGCCGCTGCATGCGGATCCGGAGTCGCTTCCAGGAGATCGATGAAACGCGAATCGGTGGCCAGAGGCTGACCGAGGAGTCCATTGATCTCGTCGAGGAAGCGGGCGGCTGACTCGGAGACGATCGAGGTACGCGAAGTGATCCGGGCCATGAGACTACATCGAGGTGAAGTGTTTGCTGAGTTCGAACGGAGTCACCTGCGCGCGGTAGTCGTTCCATTCCTGGCGTTTGTTGCGCAGGAAGAAGTCGAAGACCTCTTCGCCCAGTGTCTCCGCGACCAGATCGGACTGCTCCATGATCTCCAGCGCGTGGGACAGGCTCGTCGGCAGTGCCTGAATCCCCATGGCACGACGTTCCGTGTCCGAAAGCTCCCACACGTTGTCCTCTGCCTCTTCTGGCAGTTCGTAGTCTTCTTCGATGCCCTTCAGCCCGGCGGCGAGCAGGAGCGCATAGGACAGGTACGGGTTTGCAGACGAATCCAGCGCCCGATATTCGATGCGAGCCGAGGAGGACTTCCCGGAGTTGTACTGGGGCACCCTGACCAGGGCCGAACGGTTCCGATGTCCCCACGAGATGTAGGAAGGAGCTTCGTGACCGGTCCACAGTCGCTTGTACGAGTTCACATGCTGGTTCGTCACCGCAGTGATCTCAGCGGCATGGGTGAGGACTCCGGCGATGAACTGCTTGCCCGTCTTCGACAGCTGATACATGGCTCCGGGTTCGAAGAAGGCATTGTTCTCACCTTCGAAGAGTGAGACATGGGTGTGCATTCCGCTGCCCGGATGATCGTTGAGGGGTTTGGGCATGAACGATGCGTACACGCCCTGGGAGATCGCGACCTCTTTGATGACAGACCTGAAGGTCATGATGTTGTCGGCCATGGTCAGCGCATCGGCATAACGAAGGTCGATCTCATTCTGCCCAGGACCGGCCTCGTGGTGCGAGAATTCCACAGACAGCCCCATGGCTTCGAGCATGGTGACGGCGGAGCGCCGGAAGTCGTTGGCAGTGCCGCCGTTGACATGGTCGAAATAGCCGGCCGTATCAACGGGAATGGGGGTGGTCCCCTCAAAGATGCCGGTGCCGGGATCGAGGTTGTCCGTCTTGAACAGATAGAACTCGATCTCCGGGTGGACATAGAACGAGAAGCCCTTCTCCGCAGCCTTCGCCAACGTCCGTTTGAGAACATAGCGCGGATCGGCCTGAGCCGGTTCTCCTCCGGGCACATGGATGTCGCAGAACATCCTCCCGGTGGGTTCCTTCTCACCACGCCACGGCAGAAGCGAGAAGGTCGATGGATCGGGCTTGAGCACCATATCGGCTTCATAGACACGTGAAAGTCCCTCGACGGCTGAACCGTCGAATCCGATGCCCTCGGAGAAGGCACCTTCAAGCTCCGCCGGAACGACTGCGACCGATTTCAGTCCACCGAGGACATCGGTGAACCAGAGTCGGATGAAGCGGACTTCACGATCTTCAACGGTGCGAAGAACGAATTCTTCCTGACGCGACATTCCTCAGCCGTTCCACTTCTTCTCGTCTTCTTCCCACTCCTCATTGCGAGCCTGAGCCCGTTCGAGGGCGGCGCGAGCGACTTCTTCTGTCTCATAAGGGCCCATGCGGTGGTCCGCATCGCTGACCAGGCCGCGTTCGACCTCGTTGGTCTTGAGATTGAAGTAGTACTTCGAATCGGCGTCGTCGATATCTTTGAACAGTCCCATGTCGAGCCCTCCATCGCGGGTGTGGTGAATTCCTGACAGATTTCAGCTTACCGGTTCTCCTCGCTGCTGCCGGGACCCCGCCACGCGACTTCCCGTCTGCAGGTCGGCAGCACTCTTCCTGCAGGCCCGGAGCGCATTGCCACGGGCCCGGAGCAGCATCCTGCAAAGCCGCCGGGGCGTTGAGCCAGACTCGACGCGTTTCAATTTTCGTCTGTTTCTGTGCCCGATGAGAACAAAATATGGTTGTTTCGCATCTTCTGCCTCGTTATTCCACCGAATCCGCAGAGATTTCCACGAATCCGGGTGATAAAGGTTTGCCCTCCAGACCTTCTACGGAATACAGTGAGATGTATCCTCGGCCACATATCGAACTCAGCCACAGGTCGATTCGGCTGGAACTGCCCATAGGGCAACATGAGAGAAGGAAAGCTATGCGCATTTCAGTGCCCACAGAGGTCAAGAACAACGAGTTCCGCGTCGCCATCACCGCTGCCGGTGTCCATGAGCTCGTCGCCCACGGACATGAAGTCACGGTTCAGGCAGGAGCCGGACTCGGATCATTCATTACAGATGATGAGTACACAGAAGCCGGCGCCAGGATCGCCCCGGACGCGGAATCCACCTGGACCGCCGGAGACATGGTCCTCAAAGTCAAAGAACCCATCGCCGAAGAATACGGATTCCTGCGCAAGGACCTCATCCTCTTCACCTACCTGCACCTTGCCGCCGATGAGGCGCTGACCCAGGCGCTGATGAACGCGGGCACCACTGCGATCGCCTACGAGACGGTTCAGCCCGACGGCGGCGGCCTGCCGCTGCTGGCACCGATGAGTGAGATCGCAGGTCGGCTGTCGACGCAGGTCGGTGCTCACAGCCTGCTCAAGGCCTCCGGTGGACGTGGCATTCTGCTCTCCGGCGTCCCCGGTGTCGAACGCGCCAATGTCGTCGTCATCGGTGCAGGTGTCGCCGGAACCAATGCTGCTCGGATGGCGCTGGGTCTGGGAGCCAACGTCGAAGTCATCGACATCAACATTCCTCGCCTGCGTCAGATCGATGAGACCTTCGCCGGTGCGATCGCCACGAAGGTCTCGAACAAGTACGAGATCACGAAGTCGCTCGCCTCTGCCGACCTGGTCATCGGTTCGGTGCTCATCCCCGGCAAGAAGGCACCGAAGCTCGTCACCGACGAGATGGTTGCGGGTATGAAGCCAGGCTCGGTCCTCGTCGACATCGCCATCGACCAAGGCGGCTGCTTTGAGAACTCGCATGCCACGACTCATGATGATCCCACGTTCGAGGTGCACAACTCGATCTACTACTGTGTGGCGAACATGCCCGGAGCGGTGCCGAACACCGCCACGGCCGCCCTGACCAACGCGACTCTGCCCTTCGCGGTCAAGATCGCCAACCAGGGATGGCACTCGGCCCTGTCGAAGGACTCGGCGCTGGCTCGCGGACTCAATATCCACAACGGGCACGTCACCAACGACAACGTCGCCGAGGCCTTCGGTCTCGAGGCTGTCTCCGTCGAACACGCCCTGGCGAACTGACAGCTGAGCTGGGGGCAGACGCACGCACCCGGCTTGAGTGTCAAGAAGGCCGACATCATGCCATGATGTCGGCCTTCAGCGATATGTGGGTCCTGTTCAGGGGCTTCAGTGGCCCGAGTCAGTTCTGCGGCGGCATCGTCGTCGACCGGAAGTGTTCCTCGCACAGACGGCCGGCGGCCTGCGCGTCCTGCGCGGCGATCGCCTCGACGATGGCCGCGTGATCGGCCACCGCATGGTCGAACAGCGTGTGGGAGAACGGGTCGTGGCGGAAGCCCGCGTTGATCCTGGTGTCGATGTCGATGGCCATGCGAACGAGTTCTGGGTTATGTCCTGCTCGAGCGATGGCGAAGTGGAACTGGGCATCGGCTGTTCTGGCCACTCCGGCCTCGGCACGTTCGGAGTATCTCTGTGCCAGCTCCCTGAGCCCTGTGAGCTCCTCGTCGGTGCGTCGCAGAGCCGCTGTCGCAGCGAGACTGTTCTGGAAGATCGCACGGGCATCCAGGAGATTGCGGCGTTCGGCATGGAACTCACCGATGCGATCGGCCATCGGTGCCAGAGTCGTCGGCTCCGCGTTGGCGACGAAAGTTCCGCCGCCGCGGCCCCGCCTGCGTTCGACGACACCGAGACGTTCGAGGCGCAGCAGCGCCGCGCGCACACTCGAGCGTGAGACCTGAAGATCAGCGGCAAGTGCCCGCTCGCCGGGCAGCAGCGTGCCTTCGGGAAGAGCACCTACGGCGATGCCGGAGAGGATGTGATCAGCGATCTGCTGTGGAGCGCTGGTCAGACTCACCACATCGCTGAGTCCCGAAAACTCGTGGCCGGCAGAAGGGGCCTGATCGTTCATCACTCCTCCTCTTTCATCCCAGTCGCACACACGGGCGACATTCGTTTCCTCCACTCTAATATCCCCTCCCACAGGCCGCTCGTTTCGACAGGCACCGCGATTGTGGAATATCTGGGCTCAACCGCTCTAGAATCGAAGGCACCATGACTGAAACGCCTCGCCTACTCACGCCCGGAACCATCTCCCCCGAGCGCGGAGTCCCCCAGAACATCACCAGACCCGAATACGTCGGACGCGCAGATGCCGACGAAGGTCGGGGCAGCAACTTCTATTCCACTGAGGAGATAGAAAAGGTCCGCGCTGCGGGCACGATCGCGGCGAATGCTCTTGCCGCCGTCGGCGACATGATCGAACCGGGCGTGACCACCGATGCCATCGACCGTGTCGCCCACGAATACATGTGCGACCACGGCGCCTATCCTTCGACCCTGGGCTATCGCGGATTCCCGAAGTCTGTATGCACATCGCTCAACGAGGTGATCTGCCACGGCATCCCAGACTCGACCGTCATCGCCGACGGAGACATCGTCAACGTCGACATCACCGCATACATCGAAGGCATGCACGGCGACACGAACTACACCTTCTATGCCGGAGACGTCGATGAAGAATCGCGCCTCCTCGTGGAACGCACCTGGGACGCCACGATGCGTGGCATCAAGGCCGTCAAGCCGGGCCGCGAGATCAACGTCATCGGACGAGTCATCGAGAAGTACGCGAAGCGCTTCGACTACGGTGTCGTCCGCGACTACAGCGGACACGGGGTCGGCCGTGAGTTCCACTCCGGACTCATCGTCCCCCACTACGACGCGGCACCCGCCCACGCCGAGGTGATGGAACCGGGAATGATCTTCACCATCGAACCGATGCTCAACCTCGGAACCGTGGATTGGGACGTCTGGGACGATGCGTGGACTGTGGTGACCAAGGACCGGAAGCGCTCCGCACAGTTCGAACACACACTTGTCGTCACCGAGACCGGTGCCGATATCCTCACTCTCCCCGATGCCGATGCAGCCATCGCTGCGGGCCCCGCGACCCGACAGGATTGAGATGACGAACGATCAGCCAGGACGCTTCGCCATCGGAGTCGATGTCGGAGGAACAGGCATCAAAGCCGCACTCGTCGACACCGAGACCGGCGGCCTCGCCTTCAAGCGTGTACGGGTGCTCACCCCGAAGCCCAGTTCCCCGGTCGCTGTCGCCGAGGCGATCGCACAGCTCGTCGAGCTCCTTGTATCCACAGCACTCGAGCTGGGGGTCGTCGACGACCGTTCAGCTCTCGATGCTCTGCCGATCGGCTGCGGGTTTCCCGGCGTCGTCCGCGATGACCATGTGGAATACGCGGCGAATCTCGACCAGTCATGGATCGGGTCGAACATCACTGGAATCCTTGCCGAACATACCGGTCGGCGCTTCTTCATCATGAACGATGCTGACGCGGCAGGTTTGGCCGAGATGACCTTCGGTGCCGGCCGCAAACATCGTAAGAAGACGGTGCTGCTGACGACCTTGGGCACCGGCATCGGCACAGCACTCTTCACTCAGGGGCGTTTGGTGCCCTACACCGAGCTGGGTCACTTCGAGATGAACGGTCGCGATGCGGAGACCCAGGCGGCCGAATCGGTCAAGGTCCGTGAGGGGCTCAGCTACGAGGAGTGGGCGGGACGGCTGCAGCAGTACTATTCGCAGGTCGAACTGCTGGTGGCACCCGACGTGATCCTCATCGGCGGTGGCATCTCGAAATCGCATGCACAGTTCCTGCACCTGATCAGCACCCGGGCAGAGCTGCGGCCGGCGACGCTGTTCAACAATGCCGGCATCGTCGGTGCTGCGATTCTGGCTGCCAACAACGGCAAGGCCAAGGTGAAGAAGGGCACCGCCTAGCTCGGACGCGGCGCCGGTCTGGCAGTGTAGGTGAGGACAGGCCACCGATACGCCGGGTTCTGTCATCGAGTCGGTTACCCTTCTCGACGGACGGTCATCTATCTGGGACCGATGTTGCCACCGGCCTCAAGCAATCCACCCGACGACTCGGCGAGCAGCCTCGAACGTCGCCTGTCTGATCTTGCTCCGGATGGGGTTTACCCAGCGGCGCCGGTCACCCGGCACCCTGGTGGTCTCTTACACCACCGTTTCACCCTTACCCAGTCGAAACTGGGCGGTCTGCTTTCTGTTGCACTGGCCCGCGGGTTACCCCGGGTGGGTGTTACCCACCATCCTTGCTCTGTGGAGCCCGGACGTTCCTCAGCTCTCGTGAGAGAGCCGCGACCGTCTGGTGACCTGTCCTCGAGTACAGCAGTCTACCCTCATCGGCCACAGTGATCGGGCCGCTTCCAGCACGCAGGAGCCAGGCGTGATGAAACTAACGTGGACAGAGAATCAGCGATTCGCCGTTGGGACCTACGATGGTGACGTGAAGATCCTATTGCCGCCCTCAGAAGGTAAGACTCCCGCGAACTCGGGTCCCCCACTCGACCTCCCAGGGCTCTCTGCACCGGATCTCACCCCACAGCGGAAGAAGGTCCTCGCTGCCCTGCAGAAGGTATCCAAACGTAAAGACGCACTCACTCAGCTAGGGGTGGGAGCTTCGCTAGCGGCCGACGTCGAACGCAATGTCGGCCTCGATACGCTCCCCTGCGCCCCGGCCCTTCTGACCTATTCCGGTGTTCTCTATGAAGCGATGGGTGCCCCGGATCTCGTCGCCGATGCTATGGCCGATGAGACTCTGGCCCAGCGCCTGCGAAATGTGCACGTGTTCTCGGCGCTCTTCGGCCAGGTCAACGGCCTCGATCCGATACCCGCCTATCGGCTGGCGATGAAGACCGACCTCGGCACCCTCGGCAAGCTGTCGTCCTGGTGGAAGCCGGTCTTGGCCAAATCACTCATGGTCGACCCCGCCGAGGTGATCCTCGACTGCCGATCCAGTGACTACCGGGGCGCATGGCCGGGACCTCACGAGCAGGTCATCACACTGGGAGCCGTCAAGGTCATCGGTGCCAAGCGCAGCGTTGTCTCCCATTGGGCAAAGTACTATCGCGGCGAACTCGTCGGCCGACTGCTCGCAGACGACCGTGAGCTGCCGGCGAACTCTGAGGATCTGGTTTCACGGGCAGAAGAGTCCTATGAGGTCGAATTCACCCCACATGCCAAGAACCGGCCGGCGGCGCTGAGCATCATCCTGCGCGACTGAGTCCCTCTCGCTCCCGCTCATGGAGCCGGGCTCAGCCCTTACGCAGCAGAACCGACTCGCACTCTTCACACTCATAGGTCTGGTTCGGGTCCTCGAGCAGCATGCTCTTCCACGCCATGCCGCTGATCTCCTGACCACACGCCTGGCAGTTCGGGCCATTCAGGATCGCAGCTCCAGGACCGCCCTGGGCGACATTCTGCTCGAACTGGCGAATCAACGCCTCAGGCAGGTCGGCCTTCAGTTTCTGCGCCGAGGCACTGTTGGCCTCAAGCTCGGCAGCCAACTCCGCTTTACGGTCCTTGATTGCCGTCTGCGTGGCACGGCCAGATGCGATCACCTCGGCGAGGGAGGCCTCGACTTCGGTGAGCGCAGCCTCAGCGGATTCGAGTTCCTCCATGGTACCGAGCTCAGCCTCTTCAAGCTCAGCAACGCGTTCCTCATGACCTGCGATCTCGCCCTGCAGATTGACGAGATCACGACTGGTCAGACCGGTGCCATCATTGAGCTCGACGGTCTTCTTCTTGATCTGGCCGTTCTGGGCCTCGATGGCACCGGCGTGCTCGGCAACCTCGGCGCGGTACTTCTCAACCACCTCGGCGGCCTCGGTCTTCTTAGTCTCGAGCTCCTTGTGCGAGGACACGAGATCATTCAATGCCGAGGCTTGAGTGGGGTTGTCGTGTTCGTGCCGCAGGGCGCGACCGTGGGCGGCAAGTTCGATGAGTGATTCGAGTTCTGTGCGTTGTTCGGCAGTGATCAGCATTGGGGGTTCCTTGTCATCGAAGCATCGGGGGTCGTGGGCAGGGAATCAATAGCGTTCGACCCAGGGATCGGTGTTGACCGCCGAATGCTGCAGGGCAACCGTGAATCCGCGCTCGGCGAATTCGGTCTCCAACTGTTCGGCGGCCGCGGTCAGCCAGACGGTCTCCGAAGCCCAGTGGGAGACATCGATGAGCTGCGGGCGTCCGCCCTGCCTGTTGGCGGTGTCGCGAGCCTCAGTGGCGGGATGGTGACGAAGGTCGGCCGTGATGTAGACCTCCGCGCCGCTGGCACGGACCTCGTCGAACAGAGAATCTCCCGCACCACCGCAGACGGCGACTCGCGTGACGGCCGCAGCTGGGTCGCCGGCGATGCGCACACCCGTCGTTGTTCGGGGAAGAAGAGTGGCAAGGGTACGG
The DNA here is from genome assembly GCF_014897515.1 of Brevibacterium sp. FME17. NCBI lineage: Bacteria > Bacillati > Actinomycetota > Actinomycetes > Micrococcales > Brevibacteriaceae > Brevibacterium > Brevibacterium sp. FME17. The sequence goes on along the minus strand of NZ_JABUYD010000021.1, from coordinate 11,144 downwards.
GCGATATCGCGCACCGGCGTCCGCTTGGGAAGATCTCCGACACGGCCGATTCCGGTGCTCGCCCCTTCTGCATGGGGCACGAGGGGAACCGCGTCGCCGATGCCGAGCAGGGAGATGAGCGCGTCCGAGACTCCCCCACGCGCGGAATCCGCATTCGTGTGGGCGTTGAACAACGCGATGTCATTGCTGATCAGCGTGTGGACGGCACCACCCTTGAGGGTGGAGGCGTTGACCGATTTCACGGGTTTGAGCATGAGCGGATGATGGTTGAACACAAGATCTGCACCCAACACCACCGCTTCTGCGATGACCGCGTCCATGGGGTCGAGTGCGAGCAGGATCGAGCGCACGTCGGCATCGGGATCGCCCACGGCCAGACCGACCGAATCCCAACTCTCTGCCAGGGCCGTTGGCCACAGTGTTTCGAAGACGTCCACACATTCACTGACCTTCGGGTATCTCATGCCACCACAGTATTACATCCGAGCAGCCACGGGCAGGCTACGCCAGCGAAGCCACCACAGCCGCGGCGTGTTCAATGGGGTGCCGGCAGCAGCGTGCCCGGAGTGGGTCATTCGCAGGGGCGCGGCAGCGGCACAGAATTGTCCGAGATGCAGCAAAAATATGCGAGACGCTGTTCACCAGATCACAGTTGGGCTATAGATTTGGCCCATGACTACGAATACATCGACTACGCCATCGCCGGAACTGCATTTCTCCTCCACTGTCGCCGATATCGTGCGTCGCAGCGCAGGACGCTTCGGCGACTCCACCGCCGTGGAATTCGGCGACCGCACGTGGACCTATTCCAGTCTGGACACAGCGGTGACGGCTGTGGCTCGCGAACTGGTCAACCTCGGGGCACAGAAGGGAGACCGGGTCGCCGCCTACGGGAAGAACTCCGATCTCTACCTCCTCCTCTACCTCGGCTGTGCCCGCGCAGGTCTCATCCATGTGCCGGTGAACTATCAGCTTAAGAATGACGAGCTCGACTACATTCTGGACAATTCAGGAGCACGGCTCGTCTTCGCCGATGCCGATCTCCTCGATGCAGTCACCGCAACACCGACCGGAGCCGATGCCCAGGTCATGGACTTCTCCACGCTTCTGAAATCGGCTGCTGCACCCGATACCGCACCGGCGGCTCCTGAGGAATTCGACGTCGCGGACACCGACATCGCACAGCTGCTCTACACCTCGGGGACCACCTCGGCGCCCAAGGGTGCGATCATGACCCACCGTGCACTCGTTCACGAATACATGTCATCACTGATGAGCCTCGACTTCGCTCCCACCGACCGAGCAGTCCATGCACTCCCCCTCTATCACTCGGCGCAGATGCACGTCTTCCTTCTTCCGCTGCTGTCCATCGGGGCCCACAACATCGTCGTGCCCGCACCCGTCCCCGAGCAGCTGCTGTCAATCTTCGAGGAACGCGAGATCAACTCCTTCTTCGCCGCCCCCACGGTGTGGGTCGCACTCGCGAACAGCCCCGACCTCGATACCCGCAATCTGGAGAGCCTGCGCAAGGCCTACTACGGTGCCTCGATCATGCCGGGGCCGGTGCTTGAGAAACTGCGACAGCGTCTGCCGAAATTAGGCTTCTATAACTGTTTCGGCCAATCCGAGCTGGGACCCTTGTGCGCTGTGCTTCGTCCCGAAGAACACGATGATCACGCGGCCTCAGCCGGTCGGCCCGTCTTCTTCGTCGAAACCCGGGTCGTCAACGGCGACGGCAATGATGTCGGTGTCGACGAACAGGGTGAGATCCTCTACCGATCACCGCAGCTGTGTGAGGGCTACTGGAATCGGCCCGAGGCCACAGCCGAAGCCTTCGACAACGGTTGGTTCCATTCCGGAGACCTCGTCACCGTAGACGAAAACGGTTTCATCGAGGTCGTCGACCGAGTCAAGGACGTCATCAACACAGGCGGCGTGCTGGTGGCCAGTCGACAGGTTGAGGACGCGATCTTCGAACTCCCCCAGGTCGCCGAGGTGGCGGTCGTCGGTGTCGCCGATGAGAAGTGGATCGAGGCGATCACCGCTTTCGTCGTCATCAAGCCTGATCAGCCTAAGATCACCGAGGCGCAAGTGCTCACCCATGTCAAGGATCGTCTGGCCGGTTTCAAGGTTCCCAAACGCGTCGACTTCGTGGCCGAACTGCCGAAGAACTCCGCCGGCAAGATCCTCAAGCGACAGCTGCGCGAACCCTGAAGCGCACACCTGCTTGCAGCCAGGTTATGAGTCGGGCTCACGCGTTGGCTCCCTGCACTGTGCCCGCTCCCAGGTTACTGATTGTGGAAGTGGGCGAAGCTTCGACGCCGTTCTCGGAACCGAGGATGGTGAAACCGTTGTCGCGAATGAGGACGATATCCTCTTCGGCGGCCTGCCCTTCTGCTGTGAGGTAGTCGCCGAGGAAGATCGAGTTCGCCACGTGCAGCGCCTGTGCCTGCAACGACCGGAGATGGATCTCGCGTCCGCCGGCCAGCCTGGTCTCCCGGTCTGGGCAGACGAATCGCGCCGTGATGACGATGCGCAGGTCGACGTCGCGATTTCCGGGGCCTCGTCCGCTGGCGACCAGGCAGACCCGTGAGACTCCTCCGCGGATGCCGAGATCTGCCTGCTTCACTGCTTCATCGGTCTTCAGCCACGACGGCGCCGAGGATCAAAGGGCTTGTGAGAAATAGCTGCAGCTCTCCGGACACAGTCCCGATTTGAGGTTGACGGAGTAGTTGAGTTTGACGCTCATTCCGAACTGTCTGCGCCTGAGCCGGAATCCCGCGGCGACGAGATCGAGGAGTTCGCGGTCGGGCGTCGCCAGCGGAGCAGTCGCCTGTTCAGCGGTGATCACTGCACCATCGAGTAGGGAGTCGGCAAGGGTGTCGAACCAGCTGGTCATCGGTGGTTTCTCCTTATAGTCGCGTAATGAGCTTAGCTTGCAAGCCGTCTTTCTTGAACAGTGTTCAATGAAGTATCAGTCCTGGCTCGAACCGGCGCATGAAGGGTGGGTGAAAACGAATAGACTGCTCTCGGCAGCAAACGTATGACGAACAGACACCGCCACCTCCGGGCGGGCGGAAAAGGAGACGAGTGGTGACATCCCCCAATGAGGCGACACCTGCGTCCAGTCCCTTCGACGGAAGAATGGGCTGGAAGCGGCACGGGGATGGCAAGACGATCCGTCCTGGAGAGAGCGTTCTGCCCGAGGAGCGGCTGAGTTGGCCGCGGACCGTGGGAATCGGCGCCCAACACGTGGTGGCCATGTTCGGGGCGACGTTCCTCGTGCCTCTGTTGACCGGCTTCCCTCCCTCGACCACGCTGTTCTTCACAGCTATCGGAACGCTTCTCTTCCTGCTCATCACCAAGGGTATGATGCCCTCATATCTGGGTTCATCCTTTGGCCTGCTGGCACCCATCGGTGCCGTCACCGGATTCGCAGCCACCTCGGGCGAGGACCTCGACTCCCACGCCATGGCCCTGGCGCAGGGCGGGATCATCTCTGTCGGAGTGACTCTCGCTCTGGTGGGCATCGTCGTCCACTTCGCCGGAGTGCGGTGGATCGAAGTCACCATGCCTCCGGTTGTCACCGGGTCCATCGTCGCTCTCATCGGGCTCAACCTCGCGCCCGCTGCCTGGGACTGGGTGAAGGAAGCTCCCCTGACCGCGGTGATCACGATTGCCACCGTCTTGGTCACCAGTGTGCTGTTTCGTGGAATGCTCGGCCGCCTGTCCATCCTCGTCGGCGTCCTCGTCGGCTACGGTGCAGCATGGATGCAGGGGCAGATCGACTTCACCACTGTCGGACAGGCCGATTGGGTGGGACTGCCTGCCTTCCATGCCCCCGCATTCGACCTGGGCTACTTGGGGCTCTTTCTCCCCGTCGTCTTCGTCCTCATCGCTGAGAACATCGGACATGTGAAATCGGTGTCGGCGATGACCGGACGCGATCTCGACTCGATCACGGGCCGGACGCTGTTCGCCGATGGGTTCTCCACGATTCTCGCCGGCACAGGCGGAGGTTCGGGAACGACGACCTATGCCGAGAACATCGGTGTCATGGCCGCGACACGAATCTTCTCAACGGCCGCCTACCTATGTGCCGGCGTCATTGCGCTGATCTTGAGCCTGCTGCCCAAATTCGGAGAGATCATCGCAACCATCCCACCCGGTGTTCTGGGCGGGGCGGCAACCGTGCTCTACGGGATGATCGGCATGCTGGGCGTGCGCATCTGGGTGGAGAACAAGGTCGACTTCTCCAACCCCATCAACCTCAACACCGCCGCGGTGGCGCTGATCGTCGCGATCGCCAATTTCACCTGGACTCCCGGTGACCTTCAGTTCGAAGGCATTGCACTTGGTTCAGCCTCGGCGATCATCATCTATCAAGTCATGCGCGGCATCGCGAAATGGCGCGGCACCGACCAGGACGTGGACGGAGATCAGGACGCCGGCACCGAGGCAGATATTGGAGCTGAACCCGGTGCTGAGAATGAAGAACGAACTCCGCCCTACTCGCCCTGAACGCAGCCGTCCCAGCAATCACGTAGGCCCTTCCCCCAATGATAAGAATCCGATGATGAGGAGACAGTCATGAAACCTGCACATACACACCCACGAGCTGCCCATTTCCGCTCACGCAGAACACGCCGCTGGCTGACATCGGGCTTTGCCACAGCGTTGGCTGCGGGCGCTCTGTTGACTGGGACCTCGGCTCAGGCCGCTATGGGTCTCGGGGCTGGGCTCGTCGACGGCAATGCCTCGCAGAAGCCGGATCACCTCGGCGAGAAATGCTCTGTGGCTTCGGGCGCCACCGCGAAGAAGGTCATTGCCGTCACCGGCACCGGCGGATCTACCGCAACGGTCGACGCTTGCGAGAAGTGGGATGACAACTACTATTCTGCGATGAGTGTCGACGGATACGTCGGCTATAACGGCATCGCCGACGCCGGAGCGAAGCATGAGGGCGACGGCAAGACGCCGTCCGGCGTGTACAACATGGGCTATGGGTTCGGCATGAAGGCGGAGCCCAAGCAGTTTCACGGCTCCAAGTACGTCAAGACCACCAAGGACGATGTCTGGGTCGATGGAGACGCGGTGAAGGGCTACAACACCATGCAGAAGAAGTCCGACGGATACTCCGGGGAATCCATGCACCAGACCCCCGCGTACGACTACGGCCAGGTCATTGACTACAACACCGCCGCCACGCCAGGCAAGGGTTCAGCGATCTTCCTCCACGTCAACACGGGTAGTCAGGAGACTGCAGGCTGCGTATCGGTATCGGAGGCGGACCTGCTGAGAATCTTCGAGTGGGAAGATGACAGTGCGGTTGAGATGGCGATCAACCGCTAGGTCAGCAACTAGGTCAAAAGCTCAATCAACAACTCAGGCCGGCGTAGCGACGAAGAAGCGGTGGCAAACAACGAAGAGGCGGTCAGGGGGGGCGCTTCTCAGCGCCCCCTGACCGCCTCTTAAAACGATCCGTCCGCCCGACTATTCCTTGATCAGGGAGAGCTCGAATTCGAGAGTGATCTTGTCACTGACGAGCAGACCGCCAGAATCCAAGGTCGTATTCCACGTCACACCCCAGTCCTTACGATCGATGCGGCGTTTGCCTTCGAAGCCTGCCCTCAATGCACCGTTCTGATCGCGGTCGATTCCCAGCAGCTCGAGGGGGACAGAGACTGGCCGGGTGGTATCGCGGATCGTCAGGTCACCGTTGACGATGTAGCTTCCTTCTTCGACCTCATCGACGCCGGTGGATTTGAATGTGATCGTCGGATAGTTTTCGACGTCGAAGAAGTCTGCGCTTCGCAGGTGAGCATCGCGATCAGGGGTGCGTGTGTCAACGCTGTCAACATCAATCGTGATGGTCACTTCGGTATTCGCCAGATCCTCAGCGACGACGACTTTGCCCTCGACGGTGTTGAAAGCACCACGGATGCGCGAGACCATCGCGTGACGGCTGGAGAATCCGAGGCGGGTATGTGCGGGGTCGATGACCCAAGTTCCGGTCAGCTGTTCGTCTGATGGCAAAGTCGTGCTCCTTCGGCCGAGCTGAGATCATGGGATCCCAGTGCCGAGACCCCAAGTCAGTACTGTGTGAGCACTGAGGTGCGTATGAGTTCAGCGTATATGTTCTGGGACCGAACTGTCATGTTGTCGAGGCGATTGGCCTTGGGCGAACGAGAGCAGAACTATCGGTGGTAGCGCCACTGACTGGGATGAGCAGTCGGATAATCTGAATGAAACTCTCAATGCCCAAGTTGTATTGAAGGTAAGGTCTCCAAGAACAAGGTCGCCTACAACAAAAATCGGGACGCGGGCGTCTCTGCGAGACGCGCCCTGGCGCTAGGGGTCTAATGAAAGACACGATTTCGGGCAAGATCTATGACACAAGAACGACGTTCTGTACGGGTCTGTAAATGTCCAGATACTTCAGCGCCCTACCGTTTGCACTGCCAGCCTTCGTTGTAGGGGCAGTGATCGCAGCTCTTTTTGCCAAACGTCTCGGAGCAAAGCTAAAGGAACAACCGATCATAGTGTTTTGGTGGCTAGCTAGCTTGATGCTAATTCTGTCTGCGACCTTGACTCCGACAGGCCACGCACTGGAAATGGAAGAAGGCCTGTTGACTACACGAGTCTGGACGTGGGCGCTCCCCAGTCCTAGCGCGCTGCTCACCATCAATTGGCAGTCCATGAATCTCGTTCTGTTCACTCCAATCGGGATTGCTAGTGGTGTGTTCACACAGTGGAGGAACATCATTTCTCTGACTCTCAGCGCCTACATTGTGTCGCTGCTGGTTGAAATGATCCAGTATCTGGTGATGCCTTTGGGCAGAGCTCAGTTCAACTCATCAACTGTCATCATCGGCTGGGTGGGCATCACCGTCGGAGTGGCCATAGGGTTACTAGTTCGTGCGTCGATCAAGAAAAATAGTAGATTCCCGACCGTGTAGTAGCCACAGGACCGGTATCCTGCGGTAGAGCAAGTCCTCAAGTGTCTATGTTCGCCGAATACTTCACGTCTACTTGCCAAAGTGACCTGTCGGATCGATACGACAGGTCACCTCGAGCGTACGAGCTTGAAGTGGACGTCGTGGCTCATGCCGAGTACCGATCCGTGCATCAGTCCCACGGCTCTGGTTGCTGAGTGAAAAAGGTCGAAACTTCATACTATCGTGCGATGTGCTTTGCGGAACTTCTCGTTAGCGTGACTAATTGGTCAATCCTGACCGTTCACTGAAGAATGATTGATAGAAACATGAGAGTGGAGTGAAGACTTCAAAGACGATAGCGACGGTTGTTCTCGCGCTTGCTCTGTCGGCAACTGGTGCGACTGGAGCAATGGCAAGTGACACCTCCTCCAGCAACGTCAGCGCCTCAAGCGAACAAGCGACCTCAGGTGAAGCCATTGTGCAAGATGAGGCAACAGGGGAAGGCTTCACTACCCAGGCGAAGAAGAGCCCGGGCGGTGGAACATGGAACTTCGGTAGCGAGAAAGTGACGACGAAGGCCGGAAAGCAGAAGAAGTGCTACTCCCACTACTTCCACCGCACAAAGCGCCACTCTGGCACTGCGATCATCGGCTCCGTCAATGTGACGAAGACCGCCAGTAAGGGCAAATGGGCCAACGCGAACGCCTACGGCAAGAGATCACAGACCTGCAAGACGAAGTGGAGCGCGAACGCGTAGTCAAAGCCGTTCGAGTATCCTCATCCGAGCTGGGGTAGGCCGAAAAGTCGGCCTACCCCAGCTCGGATGATCTTCTGCTAACGATAGGAAACCTATGCGGATACCTTCCAAGAGTGGCATCAAGACTTTGGTGGCATTCGGGATAAAGTCATGTGCCGCGGGGGTGCTCATTGCCGTGGCTGTCGGCCTCTTCAGCGCCTTCGCCCTCGTTTCAGACGATGCTTCGGCACTCACTGACTGGAGTGAAAGCACAGACTATGCCGTTTACTTCCCACGAAGCAATGGAGACGACCTCCAGGCCATCAAGGACGGCACTGACGGAATCTCCAAAACCGTAGCCGAACGCATCTACCCCGAGCTTGACGATCGCGGAGGGATCTACGTCGAGGCAGCTGACATGGATGTTGTCGGAGACGACCCTGTGCTGCCCTATGTTCAGATGAGCGTGAACACCAACTATCTTGAGAAGTATCCCATTCTCGATAGCTCAGGAAAACCCATCGCGGTTTCAGATGAAGAAACTGACTGGGTCATCGCTGTTCCGGAGACTTTGAAGGATCGTGAGGATCTGATCCGAGACTATGTGCAGGAATCACGCAATGGCCCATCCGACAGCGACGTCGAATACGCAGAAGCAAATAGCTACGAAGTCAGTGACGCAGTCCGCAAACAGAAGGTTCGCATCGTATGGACACAGCCCGGCCAAGATCTATTCACGTTTGACACCCAAATACGACCGAAAGAGGGCAACACGTTGCCTGACCCCATCGTCACAGTGATGACACGCTCGAACACAATCGCCAGCGATTGGGAGAACACGATCACCGGTGAAATCGACACTCCAATGAAGGTGCGAGTCGATGGAGACCCTGAGAAGGTTTACCAAGAGCTGCTGCCCCTGTTCGAGAAGTACGAACTCGATGACAACTTCACTGCACTCGTCTACCCTGCCGATGCAATCAACGAGCAGTTTTCCCTCTCATCTGAGGATGCGCGTTGGTTGATCACTGCCGCAGTTGTGGCCGGAGCCTTGACCGTGGTCTTAAGCATCGTGGCTGTAGTAGTCGCCTATGAACGATGGCGTGTGCACTCAGCTATCCGCAGACTCCACGGTTACTCGAGGCTCAAGAGTTTCGGGGAGGTCTTCGCGGGGCTCGCAACGTCCTGGTTGCTTCTCATCCCTGCCGCTCTGGTGGCAACCACCAGTTTCTATGTTCTCGGAGGCCATGTGGCGATCCCAGAGTATTTCCATCCTCTGGTACTTCTCGATGAATGGCCGGCTCTCCTTGCTGTCACTGGCTCCGTTGTGCTCGTGGAGGCAGTCATCGCCATCGCTGTCGTCATGGTCTTCGATCGCCGCCATCCCGCTCTCCGCCTCAAGGAAATCTGATATGCCCAGCCGTAAAGAAGTAGACCCTGTCGTTTTCGATAACGTCGAAAAAACCTACACCGGACGGACTGTACTCAGTCACGCTAGTTTCTCTGTCAGTCCCGGGGAAATGGTCGCATTCACCGGGCCCAGCGGGTCTGGGAAGTCGACGATCCTCAATCTCTCTGGACTCCTCGATTCTCCCGATGCAGGCGAAGTTCGACTTTTCGGCACCACAGCACCACGGCCCCGCTCACGAGACGCCACTCTGTTCTTGCGGCATCGCCTCGGGTACCTGTTTCAAAACTTCGCTCTCATTGGCTCCGCGACGGTGCGCGAAAACCTGAAAGTCGCTTTGACCTACTCTTCCGACCGCAGTGATCACGCAAGGCAGATCGCCCGCATTCTCGAGCGCGTGGGTCTGCCTGGATACGAAAATCGCCGCGTCTACTCTCTCTCCGGAGGAGAACAGCAGAGAGTAGCCATCGCGCGCCTTTGGCTGAAACCATGCGAACTCGTTCTCGCCGACGAACCCACCGGATCACTCGATGAAAACAACCGCGATGAAATCGTCAAACTCCTGAGGGAAATGAGCGCCGACGGACGGACCATCCTCCTCGCAACGCATGACCTTCGAGTAGCTGAAATCTGTACCAGAACCGTAGAAGTCGCCTCCCTGAGTAAACACGAAGGAACATCAAACCAAGACGCAGGCCACGAGGACGCACCTTCGTGAGAAATTTCGTCGCGGTCACCCTCTTCTTCACGTTCATCATTACAGCAGCTCTTGGACTGACCACCGAGATTAAGCGTGCGCAGGAAACCGCGGCTGAGGGTCTCACCCAAGACATGGCGGTCTTCATCTGGCCCCGCGATGTACCTGTCCAGGATCCCTCGGCGACAGAACGTATTCTCACTACCGCGGCGGATGAGAACAATGTCAATCTCGTGAGAAGAACCGTTCGCCAGTCAGATGGAAACGGCCTCGACCTCACCTACTACATTCGACTCAACCACCCAACGAAGATATTTGACCGTGCACGCCTCGTAAGCGGAAACACGCTGACCAACTCCGAAACGCAGGCGACAGGGACAGTGCTGTCGACTAAACCCGGTGCTACGAAGGAGACTCCGCAGAGTCTCGCGAATAGCTACGACCTCACATTCCGCCCGTTAGAAGACGTGTTCGCGAACCTCCCAGCGATTGGTGTCTACAAAGCCGAAACCGATATTCGGAGAGATTTCGAGAGTTTCCTTGAAGCAGTCAGCCGGCAAGTAAATGAAGAGATCCTCAAAACAGATCCAGATGCAGCATTGACCACCCCCGCCACGTTCGTTGAAGACACTGGCGATGCAGTGGATGCCGAACCGTTGTCTTCAACGCCCCTTCTAGCGCTTTCTGGCACCCTCGCCGCGCTGGTCATTGTGGCTACGATCGGTGCGCTAGCTCGCGACGCTGCGGCGCTGGGGGTGCAGCGATTGCACGGCTACTCCCTCATTCGAGCATGGTGGTCACGGTTAGGGCTGAGAGGGGTACTCAGCACTGGCGCGGCCGCATTATTGTGCATCGCAGTGCTGCCATGGATACCTGGAATGGATTTCGCAATCGCGGTGCGAGTTCTTGCAGTCCCATTCATCAGCACAACCGTGCTCACGGCAGCAGCTTCGCTGTCCGGGGTGTTGATCATCAACCGGGTCCGTGTCAGCGATCTTGTCAAAAAACGCTTCGCATAAAATCGACTGCGAGCATCTCGTTCGGCGTCAATAGGTTGACACGCTCAGCTCCTCAGGAATCGGGAGAGCAGGCTCCCGTTCCTTTGATTGCGTTGTAGAGAGTCTGCCGAGAGACCGCGTAGCGTCGGGCAGCCTCGGCCACCGAGATTCCCATGCCGGCCCTCGCTCGGCAGGCTTGCACGTCTTCGTCAGTGAGCTTGCGCTGATAGACGCTTTGAGCTTTGGCCAGCTCGATCACCTCGCGCTGGGGTTCGAGGGTCCGCCAGCGCTCGAACTGGACTGCCCCGTTACTGAATATTCGCTTCGCTGGGGTCCACCAGTCGTGCCTCTGGGCGCCAGTGATCGA
>NZ_JABUYD010000020.1:0-79366 GCF_014897515.1 Brevibacterium sp. FME17 | reverse complement strand
GTCTACGCAGGCTGCGTGACGTAGCACACGTGTCCACGACTTGCGGGGAACCTCATTGTCGCCAATTGCGCCTTCGGCTTTGCCGGTGTCGATCTGACCGCCGTCGCCCCACCCAACATCGGGGGTTGACGGATCCTGGGTCTGAACGGACATTTCGCCGGTCTTTACGGGGGCGCTGGGTGTTTGAGGGCTACATCCAACAAGCAGGATAACTGCGGCTACGGCTACTATTATTTTCTTCACGCTCTGATTGTATTTTCAACTACTGACGCGATTGACCATATTGGCTAACGTATCGGTAACGTTTCAGGTATTTGTCGTGAAGGCGATCAGCGACCCTATTGTTTGCCGTCCCATTGCACGTCGTCGGGGTGCAGCCATACGCCGGTGAACTTTTTTCGTTTGTCGATGAACTCTACGAAGATCGCGTTGCCTTGTTCGTCTAGGCGGAGTGCGTGGCCTGGTTTCCATTCTTCACCGTCGTTCTCCCACATGATGCGTGCTTGGACTGGGATGCGTTTTCGTTCGGGTCTGTTGCGTGCTGGTAGTGCGTTGAGGATGTTCTGCTGTTTGGGTGGGTTCCCGGTGAACTGTTCGTACATACGTTCTATTATGCACAGGTGTGTCGTCGGGGTGAGTCTGCTGATTCTCGTGTGCTCGTTCGTGTGCTCCCGGGGGTGTATCGGCGTGTATCTAGATGCTGTTTCAACGTCGACGACCACCCGTGAAGGGTGTCTGACCAGGCGCTACACGCCGGCTCGTGTAATCCTGTGCTATAGCTGGAACGGGGGTTCGAATCCCCTATCCTCCGCCACGGGAGTCCCGGTCTCGCAGTTTCTGCGGGCCGGGACTTCGTCGATTCACCCGGTTTCGAGCCGAGCGCGGGCCTCGCAGTCGCCTTTCGGGCATCCCTCACCGTTCGTGGCAATCCGGATTGGCCGTGGCATTTCCTACTGGTGCCTCCGCATCCCTCACCATTCGCAGCACTACGCACCGGTGCAACGGGGTGGTGCGCCGGTGAGGGTGAGGGATGCTGAGTGGGCCGCAGCGCAGGACCGCTGCCCGAGGCGCAAATCGCATGACGCCCCGTGGCGGAATGCCTCATTGTGACGGTGCGCGGCGGCCCGCGAAATCTGCTCGCCGTGTGTGGTCTGTGTCTCAGTAATCTGGCACAGCTCGCCCGCACACAGCACTCGGAGGTGGCCCGCGCCCACAATCGGAAAGTCCGTTTCGGACTCAACGGGTTCGTGATCGTCCGCGACACCGAAGCCGAAGCCTGCGACCAGCTGTGCGAGATCATCGCACACGCCGACGCCGAGGCGGTCGAAGGATTCCGCGAGTCCGTGCAGACCGCCGGAGCCGCGACCTCGGATAAGAAAGGCATGTGGGCGGATTCGAGCTTCGAAGACCTCGTGCAGTACAACGACGGCTTCCGTACCCAGCTCATCGGAACCCCCGAACAGGTCGCCGACCGCATCATCGAATACAAGAAGATCGGCGTCGACCTCATCCTCACCGGCTTCCTCCACTTCCAGGAGGAACTTGAAGCGTTCGGCAAGACCGTCATCCCGATCGTGCGCGAGAAGGAAGCCGAACTCGTCAACAGGGGACTGCTCACCCCTGCCGGAGTCTGAGTCAGCCAGTCGGTTTCCCTCAGGCCACGCTGAATGACGCGGACTTGAGCTTCAGCTTCGTTCGCAGCTGATCGCCGGTGAGGCTCGCGGTCTTCCCCTTCACCGAGGTGGCTTTCACCGTCTTCACCAGACCTGAGCCGGTCTTCGCCACCGCCACAGACCGGACGTCTGCCAGCCCGAAGGCCCGTGCCATGTCGGCCTGCTTGGCCGTCACCGACCACGAGGCGTTCGGGTTCTGCGCAGAGGCATACTTCGACGGAGAGTCATCGACCGAGACCAGGTACGGCACGGCCGACCCCCACACCTCGGCAGCCGAATGCGTCTTCGACCCGGCCGACGACGAGTAGACAGCATCGATGAGCCCGCCCTTGTAGGTGATGAGGCGCGCCGACCTCACCGTCGACCCGCTCGTGGTCTGTGTCGCGGCCACGGCCTTGCGCCATGGACCGGAATCGCCTGCATTCTCATGAGTCCACCCGAGGAAACGCTGCGAGGCCACCTCGTCATAGACGTTGCACCCGCAGGCCGGCTTCACCGCACCGAGATTGCGGTAGGCGTAGGTGCGCGAAGCGATGGCCTGACTGCGCAGGACCTCGGACTGCCACGACGCCGGCATCTCGGCGATGCCCGGCAGATATTCCTTGTTGAGACCCACCACGTTGATGACGTTGAGCGAGCTCTTCAGCTGACCGATCTCGAGCCGTCCGTGTCGGTAGGTGCCGGTCGCCCCGTTCTGGGCACCGCTGACCGACACCGTCGTCGCCGACGAACTCTTCCAATATCGGGTGCTCTGCCATTCGAGGGTGAGCTTCGACCCCGAATAGCTCTTCGACCCGACGGTCGCCTTGACCGAACCGGATGACGTCCGTTCGATCGTGACCTTCGAGCCCGATTCGATGGTCTTCGACCCGACCTTGACCCGCAGACGGCCGGACCGCGGAGTGACCGTCACGGACTTCTTACCGGTCAGCAGCTGCACCTTGAGACTGGCGTCGGCGTTCTTCGACATCGTCGTGACCTTGGCACCCGTGTAGTAGTGTTGCAGGATCTGCGTCGACGACTTTCCGGCTGTCGCCATTCCGCGCGCTCCGTACTGGCTCATCCCGACCCCATGGCCGAACCCCGACCCCTTGATCGTGAACGACTACGGCGCTTTCGTCAGCGTCACCTTCGCCCCGGATTTCGCCGTCCACACGATCATGCCGTTCTGGAACTTCTGCCGGGCCTCCGAACCTGAGCGGTATTCGTTGCTCGTCGGATAGCCGAGCGGACCGCGTTCCCACCCGGACTTCTTCCATGCTGTGCGGATCGCGCCCAGAGTCGCATGGGCGCCGGTGGCCTTCGTCCAATGGATGCTGCCGTGCTTGAACGACTGATAGCAGCCCTTCTGGATCAGCGTGCACCGCTGTGGGCCGACCGCTGGGCCGAGCTTGCCGGAATTCCCACCGAGCGATTTGTGCATCGTTCCGATCGCACCCGAAGTCGCATAGGCAGCATGTGCCGGAGGCTGTGTGGAGCAGAGAACGAGAAGGAACCCGATGAGCAGTGCCGCGAGGGTAGGAGTCGTCGCCTTGACAAACGGGGAAGCTGGCATGAGTAGGTCATAAGCGCGGCTGTCAAGACCCCAGGTGACGAACAGACGAACTCCCCGGAACGATCGTTCCGGGGAGTTCTTCGCCGAGGTGGTTCCGCCTCGGCGAAAGAGGCATCGTTCCAGGTCAGCTGAACTTATCAGCGATTGCCTTGTTGAAGGCGTCGAGGTCGTCGGGGCTGCGGGAGGTAATGAGGTTGCCGTCGACGACCACCTCGGTGTCGGCCCAGTCGGCTCCGGCGTTGATGAGGTCGGTCTTCGTCGAGATGAAGGACGTCAGCTTCCGTCCCTTGGCCACTCCCGCCTCGGCGAGGATCCACGGAGCATGGCAGATGGCCGCGACCGGTTTGTCGGCGGCGAAGAACGCCTTGACGAGGTTGACGGCGTCCTCATTCAGACGCAGGGCATCGGAGTTGAGGGTGCCGCCGGGCAGGACGAGGGCGTCGAAGTCATCGACCGAGGCCTCGGCGACGGGAACGTCGACGTCGAAGGTCTTCGCGTGCTCCCAATCGCCTTCCATCGCCTGCAGAGTCCCCTCTGAGGGGGAGACGATGACGGTCGTCGCTCCGGCCTCGTCGAGGGCTGTGCGGGGGCTGGTCAGTTCGACCTGCTCGACGCCGCTGGTGAGGAGGAATGCGATCTTCTTGTCAGAGAGTGCCATGATGGTGCTCCTTGTCGGTTGTGATTGGTGAGGTTGTCGAATCTGACATGGGCTCGGCTGGCCGAAACCTCGAGGCCGACGTGCAGCTGGGCCGACGCCTACATTGGACACAACAACGGAAAGTGCAGAGTTGTTCCAGATCGCGACGAACGGATTCCCCTGGTCGGGATGACCAGGGGAATGCGATTCGGGGATGCGAGACGCTCGAGGGGTACGTTTCGCGGGCTCGGCGGACGGCTCAGATGTTCGGGAACTCGAGGCTGTAGCCGATGCCGGACTGCGACGCCGAGGTGATCTTCACAGTGCCGTAGTGATTCTTGCCGGCAGCGGTGACGGTGCAGTTCTGCGATCCGCTGTGGGAGAAGATCCGCAGGTCGGAATAGCAGTCGACGGTGTCGACCGTGGTGCCCTGCTTGGCGTAGGCGTTCTTGATGTCCGCCTCGAGAACGTCGGCGGGGATCTTGCCGTTGCCGTCGGCGTCGAGTTCGACTCCGTCTTCGCCGATCCGCGGGCCCTGGTAGCCGTTGTCGGTCGTGCCGCTCGACGACGATGATCCGCTCGAGGTGGAGTCGCTCGAGGACGACGATCCGGTCGACGACGAGCCGTTCGAGGTGGAGGAGCCACTCGCCGAGGAGGCGCTGGACGAATCGGTGGATCCGCCGCTGCCGGTGGTGCCGTTGTCCGTCGTGCCGCTATCGCTCGTGCCGGACGAACCCGAACCGGCGGAGTCCGAGGTGGAGCCCGAATCCGATGCCGGTTCTTCGGCGGTCGTCTCGGTGTCCTCGGTCTGCTGCGCCTGCTGGCCGTCCTGCTCCTGGCCCTGTTCCTGCCCCTGGCCTTCTGGGCCGAAGGTGATGTTCATATCGCAGGCCGAGAGTGTCAGGGTCGCGGCGAGAGCTCCGGCAACGGTGATGGTTTTGAGAAGTGTCTGTGCCTTCATGATCTTCTCCTGGTCTCGTGTGCAAAAAGCGGTCGGTGTTTCGTACAAGACAAGCCTCTCAGCGCGGAGCCGTGACCTGGGCCGATTCGTGTTCGGATCCGGTGACGCATGTTCCAGGACGGACACATCGGCCTATTCTGGGACTGTGTTCGATGACCGGAGCCGAAGAGAAACGAGAAAACTTCGCCGCCGATGTCGAGAACACGAGTCCGGCTGCGTCCCAGACATGTCAGCGAGCACATCCCGTGCGAGCGGCACGAGACAAGGAGACCATCATGGCCAAGTACCTCATGCTCAAGCACTATCGGATGCCGGAGCAGTATATGGATTACACCCCGATGGATCAGTGGAGTCCCGACGAGGTCGACGCGCATGTGGCGTACATGAACGCCTTCGCCGACAGACTCAAGGACTCCGGCGAATTCGTCGACTCCCAGGCACTCTCGCCCGAGGGCACCTTCGTCCGATCCGGCGGACCGGGCAAGCCTCCGGTCACCGACGGTCCCTTCCCCGAGACGAAGGACCTCATCGCCGGGTGGATGGTCATCGACGTCGAGAACTACGACCGCGCTCTCGAACTCGCCGGTGAGCTGTCCGCCGCACCGGGCAAGGGAGGAGAGCCGATCAACGAATGGCTCGAACTGCGCCCCTTCCTCGACCACGCACCCAGCGTGGACGAATGATCAGGGACGCGAACGGAGTTCGCGATGATCGATCGGGATCCCCTCGCCGAGGCGGAGCTGCGTGAGCTCGTCCCCGCCGTGATCGGCATCCTCGTCAGTCGTGGAGCAGACTTCGCGACCGCCGAGGACGCCGTTCAGGACGCGCTCATCGAAGCCCTGCGATCGTGGCCGTCCGACCCGCCCCGTGACCGGCGGGGCTGGCTCGTGACGGTGGCATGGCGGAAGTTCCTCGACATCGTGCGATCTGAAGGATCGCGGATGAAACGCGAGGAACGGGTCATGGCCGCCACTCTCGCCGAGCCCGAAACCTCGTCCGAACCCGGGACGGACGGCGTCCCGAACGCCGATGACACCCTCGACCTCTACTTCCTCTGCGCCCATCCCGACCTCAGCCCCGCCTCGGCGGTGGCCCTGACCCTGAGGGCGGTCGGCGGACTGACGACGAAGCAGATCGCCGCAGCCTATATGGTGCCCGAGTCGACGATGGCTCAACGCATCAGCCGAGCCAAATCCACGATCGCAGGGTCCCGGCTCAACCGACCCGGCGGCCTGTCCTCGGTGCTCACCACCCTCTACCTCGTGTTCAACGAAGGGCACTCGGGCGAGGTCGACCTCGTCGCCGAGGCGATCCGACTGACCCGCACGCTTGCGTCGATGATCGACTCCGCCGAGGTGGACGGACTGCTCGCCCTCATGCTCCTCCACCACGCCCGCCGCGATGCCCGCTTCGGCGCCGACGGTCGCCTCATCTCGCTGGCCGATCAGGACCGCACCCTGTGGGATCAACGGCTCATCGTCGAGGGCATCGAGATCCTGCAGGCAGCCCTTGGTCGGGACGAACTCGGCCAGTATCAGGCACAGGCCGCCATCGCGGCACTCCACGCCGATGCGCAGACGGTCGAGGACACCGACTGGGTGCAGGTCGTGGAGTGGTACGACGAACTCCTCAAGCTGAACGAGAGCCCGATCGCGTCCCTCAACCGTGCCGTTGCGATCGGTGAAGCCGACGGACCGGTGGCCGGACTGGCCGAACTGGGCAGACTCGATGAGACGCTGCCGCGCTACTTCGCCGTCGAGGCCCACCTGCGAGAACGGGCAGGAGAAGACGAGGCGGCGGCGAAGCTCTACGTCGAAGCCGCGGCCAAGGCGAGCAACCTCGCCGAACGCGACCACCTCATGCGTCAGGCAGCTCGCCTGAACTCGCGGTAATCTGAGCGCATGGTCGAAGCGAACGTGGACAGCGTCATGGAGACATTGGCGGCGATGGAGGATCCCAAGGCTCGTGCCGTCAACGAGAAGCACGGTGATGATCACGGTGTGAATCTGAGCAAGCTGCGGGCCGTGGCCAAGGAGCTGAAGAAGAACGACGAGCTCGCCGTCGAACTGTGGACCACCGGCGATACCGCGGCGCGCCTCGTCGCGATCCTCATCATGCGTCCCCGCAGCTATGACGCACAGCATCTCGATGCCATGCTGCGCGAGGCGCGTGTGCCGAAGGTCCACGGCTGGCTGGTCAACTACATCGTCAAGAAGTCGAAGCATGCCGAATCGCTGCGCCTGGACTGGATGGACGACCCTGATCCGATCGTGGCGTCGGCAGGCTGGGCACTGACCAGCGAGCGTGTGAACAAGTCACCCGAGGGCCTTGACCTGTCCGGTCTCCTCGACACCATCGAGGCGCAGATGCTCGGCGCCGATGAGCGCCTGCAGTGGGCGATGAACGAAACCCTGTCCTACATCGGCATCGAGAACGAGGACCTGCGGCCACGGGCCATCGACATCGGCAACCGCCTCGGCGTCCTCAAGGACTATCCGACCCCGCCGAACTGCACGTCGCCCTTCGCCCCGACCTGGATCACGGAGATCGTGGCCCGCAGAGCAGGGGCCTGAGTCAGATCAGAAGTCTGACGCACAGGAATCAGCTCAGAGTGCGGTGACGGCCGATCGGGAGCATCAGCGGCTGACCGGAGACAGGATCCTCGATGACCCTGTTCTCGAGACCGAACACGTTGCGGACATTGTCTTCGGTGAGCACCTCGGCGGGAGCCCCGGAGGCATGGATCCCGCCGTCGGCGATCATGACGAGCCGATCACAGTACCGTGCGGCCAGATTGAGATCATGCAGGACCATCACGATAGTCACGCCTGAACCCTGGTTGAGTTCGGTGAGCAGATCGAGGACCTCCACCTGATGGTTGACGTCGAGGAAGGTGGTCGGTTCATCGAGCAGGAGGATGTCGGTCTGCTGGGCGAGGGCCATTGCGATCCACACTCGTTGCCGTTGGCCGCCGGAGAGTTCGTCGACGGGACGGTCGGCCAGGTCCGCGGTTCCGGTGGTATCCAGAGCCTGGGCGACAGCGAGATCGTCCTGGGCATTCCATCGTGAGAAGGCCCCCTGGTGGGGATGGCGACCGCGTCCGACGAGATCGGCGACCGTGATGCCCTCGGGAGCGATCGGTGTCTGTGGGAGGAGTCCCAGGGCCCGCGCGAGCTGCTTCGCCGGCATCGTGTGTACCTGTCTGCCGTCGAGGATGACAGCGCCGGATCTGGGCGTCAGCAGTCGGGACATCGATTTGAGCAGCGTGGACTTGCCGCAGGCGTTGGCCCCGACGATGCCCGTGATCTGGCCGGGCGGCAGGGTCAGATCAAGTCCCTTGATGATCTCTGTGTCACCGTAGGCCAGATGCAGGTCCTGGGCGGCAAGCGAATGGTCCTTGGTCACAGGGAACCTCCCGAACGATTGATCCTGATGATGAGATAGATGAGGTAGGGGGCACCGAGGATGCCCGTGACGACTCCGACCGGGTAACGGGTGCCGAGGCCGAACTGTCCGACGAGGTCGGCGACGAGCACGAGCAGGGCTCCGACGAGTGCGGCGGGGATGAGCGGCGAGGGTCCCGGCCCGATGAGTCGAGAGGCGATCGGGCCCGAGAGGAAGGCGACGAAGGCGACCGGTCCGGCAGCGGCGGTGGCGAAGGAGATGAGGCCGACAGCGGCGACGATGACGAGAAGCCTGGTCCTCGACACACGCACTCCCAACGCTTCCGCGGTCTCGTCCCCGAGCTGCGTGATGGAGAGGTTCCTCGACTGCCCCAAGAGAATGGGAACCAGCACGATGAGCGCGCACAGCAGCGGCACGACCTTGTCCCAGCTCGCCCCGTTGAGGCTTCCGGCCAGCCACCGCAGCGCCTCCTGCAGATCCCACTGCGCGGCCCGGGTCAGCTCCCAGTTGATGAGCGCATTGAGCATTGAGGAGACGCCGATGCCCACCAGAATCAACCGGATACCGGCCGCGCCATTCCGGTAGGACAACATGTAGATGACCAACGCCACCGCAAGACCGGCGACGATGGCCATGACCGAGACTCCCGTGCTGCCCAGGCCCAGAGTCACGATCGCGAACACAGCCGCGGCCGAAGCTCCGGAGCTGATCCCGATGATGTCGGGGCTGGCCAGGGGATTGCGCAGCATGGTCTGGAACGTCACCCCGCCGAGGCCGAAGCTCAGACCCACGAGGAGCGCGAGAACGGCTCGGGGGAGTCTCAGGCGCCCGACCGTGAAGGTGGCGCCGGGGACCTGATCGCCGCCGATGACGCGAAGGACCTTGTCGAAGGAATAGAAGGTCTGACCGACCATGAGGCTGAGCAGGAAAGTAAGCAGCACCAGCCCGCTGAAGATGAGGACGAAGCCGGTCCAACGGGCGGAGCGTCGTCTCCGCAGCTGTGCCACGGCAGCGATCGTCGATGTCGATTCTGCCGTGCTGGTCGGCGCGAGGAGTGGGTTCGCGGGGTTCGGTGGGGTCACAGCGAACGGACCTTCTGTCTGCGGACGATGGCGATGAAGAACGGGGCGCCGATCAGCGCGGTGAGGATGCCCACGTCGAGTTCGGCCGGTCGAGCGATGATGCGACCGAGGATGTCCGAGGCTGTGAGCAGTGCGGCTCCGGTGACTGCCGAGAACGGGATCAGCCAGCGGTGATCGATGCCGATGAGCAGACGGCAGGCATGGGGGATGACGAGCCCGACGAAGCCGATCGGTCCAGCGACGGCGGTGGCTGCCCCGCAGAGGAGGACCGCACCTGCAGCGGAGACCATTCTGGTGGTGCCGACGTGCTGTCCCAGCCCGGCGGCGAGCTCATCGCCGAGGGCCAGGGCATTGAGGCCAGGCGCCGAATAGACGCTGATGAGCAAGCCGACGATGAGGAAGGGAAGGATGAGTGTGACCGAATCGAACGTCACACCCCCGACCCCGCCGATCTGCCAATCGCGTGCCAGATCCGCGATGTCTCCGCGGGGGAGGACCACGGCGCTGATGAACGACGACAGTGCAGCGGCGGTGGCCGCCCCGGCCAGGGCCAGCTTGAGCGGGGTCGCACCCTGCCTCCCGAGTGACCCGACCGCATAGACGAACACCGCGGTGAGAGTGGCGCCGACGATGGCGAACCAGATGTAGCCGTCGGCCGTTGACAGTCCGAAGAAGGCGATGCCGATGACCACGGCCAGGGACGCGCCGGTGTTGACACCGAGGATGCCTGGGTCGGCCAGAGGATTCCTCGTCACGCCCTGCATCACAGCCCCGGAGATGCCCAGAGCCGCTCCCACGCACACGGCGAGCAGGGTCCGCGGAATGCGTTTGGCGACCGCGGCCTGATCGAATCCCGCGGCCGACCCGCCGTAGGCGGCAAGAACGTCGTCGAGGCCGACGTTGCGGGAGCCGATCATCGTGGACAGGATCATGAGGACGGCAACCACTGCAAGAGCGGCCAGCATCCATGCGAGGCGGACATGAGTCGACCGCCGCAGCTTGGCGGCGGTCGACTCGACTGTCGATTGTGACGTCATCGTGTGAAGTGTCCGCTTCTACTTCGCTGCCGTGGCGGCCTTGTCGAGTTCGTCGAGGTAGTCATCGAGAACGAAGGAGATGGACAGCGGTGTGGGGTTCGTAGCAGTGCCGAGCGGGGCATCACCGGGCAGGTTGACGATCGACTTGTTCTTGACCGCGGGCATCTGAGACAGCAGCTCGTCGTCTTCGAGCGTCGTGACCAGGTCGTCGCCGCCGTAGGTGACGATGATGTCGACATCGTCGAAGACGTCGGCCTGTTCGGCGCTGACGGTCGAGGAGAATTGATCGGTCTCGTCGGAGGCCTTCTGGATGCTGGCGGGTGCCTGCATGCCCAGGTCCTCGAAGAACATGGCGCGGGTGTCATGCGTGGTGTAGAAGTTCACCTCGGACAGGTCCGAGGGATCCACGTGGGTCAGGAACATCGTCGACATGTCCTTGATCGCAGGGTGGTCGGCGACCGCCGAGTCGATCTCGGTCTCGAGGTCCTTGACGAGCTCCTCGCCTTCCTCTGCCAGACCGATCGCCTTGCTGTTGATCTCGATCATCTCTCGCCAGGGAGTTCCCCAAGCGGTCTCCGGGTAGGCGACGACGGGCGCGATCTCGCTGAGGGTGTCGTAGTCCTCCTGGGTGAGACCGGAATACCCGGCGAGGATGACGTCGGGCTGGGTATCGGCGACAGCCTCGAAGTCGATGCCGTCGGTCTCGTCGAAGAGAGCCGGAGTCTCTGCATCCAGCTCCTCGAGCTTGTCTTCGACCCAGGGGAGGACGCCGTTGCCGTCATCGTCGCCGAAGTCGGCACTGGCCATGCCCACCGGGACGACGCCCAGTGCCAACGGCACCTCGTGGTTGGCCCAGTTGACGGTGGCCACCCTTTCGGGCTTCTCCTCGATCGTGGTGGTGCCGAGTGCGTGCTCGATAGTCACCGGTGTCCAGGACTCGTCGCCGCCCTTCGCATCTGCGGGGGTCTCGGTAGATGAGCAGGCGGTGAGCACGAGTGCGGTGGACATGGCTGCTGCAACGGTCATTGCGCGAAGCGGACGGGACATCTCTTCCTTTCGGAGGTGCTTCTCAGCACACCCCAGAAGCGAGATTGAGTTAGGTGTGCCTAAACAAACTATCGGAGGAATCGCCTGCGCGCAATGGCGTATTTACGACAGATGATTTCGCGAAACGGACACGAGTGATCTTCAGCTCGCGTGCTCCTCAGTTCGCGCTGGGGCGGAACTGTCCCGGTGTGGTGCCCGTGATGCGCTTGAATGCAGTCGTGAATGCACTGACCGAGCGATAGCCGACGCCGGCGGCCGCTTCGTCGACCTCTCCGCCGAGGCTGATCATGCTCACCGCGTGCTGGACCCGTGCCGTCGTCGCCCAGCGCCCGAAGCCGAGACCCGTCTCTGCCTCGAAGGCGCGGGTGATGGTGCGGCCGCTGATCCCCAGTTTCCTCGCCCAGTCCTGGAGACTCGAGGCATCCGCCGGGCCCTCGATGATCGCGTTGGCGATCGGAGCGATGAGCGGATTGCTCGGCATGTGAAGCAGAAGCTCGTTGTCCGCTGGCGTCATGACGTCGAGGATCATCGCCTCGGTGAGTGAGTAGGAGGAAGTCCCCGGATCGGTGTGCTGAAGTCGATCGAGAAGGAGCCGGAGCAGAGGGGTGATGGCGATGGCAGTGGGCCGATCGCTGACAAGCGGGTTGTCGAGGCTGAACTGCGCGGCGTAGACGACGACGCCGGCGGGCGTCCATCCGGAGTGCCGTACTCCTGCGGGAATCCACATCCCTAAGGGCGGGGTGATCGTCCACGTGCGCTGATCGATCGTGACCGTGCCGACCCCGGCCTCGCGCCAGAGCAGCTCATGTGTCGGATGCGAATGTTCGGACCAGTAGGTCTCGTGCTCCATCGCCTCCTGGGAGCCGATGATCCGCAGCGGCATCTCCACCTGACCTGCGGTGTAGCTCGGCAGCGTCCGTTCGGAGGCCGTCGCCACGCGTGCGGTCTTGGAGCGGAAGGGTCTGATCGTGGGCACCTCACCAGGATAGGCGCAGCCGACCGCGATCTGCGCCCCCGACCTGGGCAGGCGCAGTGAGCCTCGACTAGACGGCCACGATGTGAGGGTGCTGTCGGTGGAAATCGGTGGCCTGCTGGAAGGTATGCCCAGCGGCCAGCAGCAGGCCCTCCTTGAAGTCACCGGCGACGAACTGAGCAGCCAGCGGGGTGCCGCGCTCGGTGAAGCCGGCGGGCAGAGTGATCGAGGGCATGCCACAGTTGTCGATCGGTGCCGTCGGAATCGTGACTCCGGCGAACAGCTCGGCGTCGGAGCCGAGATTCTCCATCTGTGAAATCGTCGGTGAGGCGGCTCCGATGCCTGGAAGCAGCAGCAGGTCGATGTCGGACATGAGAGCGCGCATGCGACCGGTGAATGCTCGCCGGGATTCGAGCAGCTCGTGGTAGTCGATGGCGCTGAGGCCGCGCCCGATCTCGATGAGGCCGGCGAGGTCGGGACCGTACTCGGCCGACCTCGACGGGTAGTTCTCTGCGTGAACGCCCGCGGTCTCGATTCCGCACAGGGCAGTCCATTCCTGTGCCGCTTCGGCGAATCCGGGGGTGCGCACGTCGAGGACGCGCCAACCGAGGTCGAGGAGCACCTCGATGGTGGATTCGAGCATCTCGTTGGTGACGTCATCGAAATGTTCGGCTGCCAGTTCGCGGTCGAATCCGACGACCGGGGTGGTCTCGAGCCTGAGCTGCCGGCTGTAGCGGGGCACCGGTTCAAGCGCCGACGTCGGGTCGTTCGGGTCATGGCCGGCGATGGCCTCGAGGATGATGGCGGCATCGCGTGCGCTGCGCGTCATCGGTCCGATGTGGTCAAGGCTCGGCGCCAAGGGAAAGATGCCGTTGCGTGAGACCCGGCCCCAGGTGGATTTGAGTCCGGTGACCCCATTGGCCGAGGACGGCAGTCGGATCGAACCTCCGGTGTCCGAGCCCAACGAGCCGTAGCAGAGGCCGGCTGCGGTCGCGACGCCCGAACCGCTCGAGGAGACCCCTGACCAGGTGTTGGGCTCCCAAGGGTTGACCGGGGTCGGCAGGTCGGGATGATGTCCGGTGAACGCACCCTCGGTGAGCCGCAGCTTTCCCAGGATCACCGCCCCGGCCGCCCGCAGGCGAGCCACGACGGTGGCGTCGAAGTCGGGCTGGAAGTCGGCGTGGATCGTGGTGCCCGCACCTGTCGGCGCGTCATGGGTGTAGGCCAGGTCTTTGATCGCCAGCGGCACACCGTGCAGCGGACCCAGCCAGTCCCCGCGCGCCAGACGTTCATCGAGGTCGTCGGCGGCGGCCAAGGCCGATTCGCGCATCAGGGTGACGAAGGACAGGAGGTGAGGGTCGAGTTCGTCGATCCGGTCGAACATGGCCTCGGTGGCTGCCCTGGAGCTCAGCCGCCCGGATCTGATGAGTTCCGAGACCTCGTGCAGCTCACGGAACTCGAGTCCGCTGTTCGCCGAGGTGGTTGTGCTGCTGGCCATGGACGCCTCCTTGCATCGGTTGTCCCCATGCTAACCGGGAAATCTCAGAACGTCACTGCTGGTCAGCGCCGCCCCCGGCGAGCTCCCGCAGGGCCTGAACGTGAGCGTCGAGTCGGGCGCTCCCGTCTGTGCTGATGGCGACCCATGTGCGGGGGCGTTTGCCGACATAGCCCTTTCGGACCTCGACCAGCCCCGCCTTCTCGAGGGCGGAGATGTGGCGGGAGAGCACGGAGTCGGAAACGCCGAGGGAGTCGCGCAGGAGTTTGAATTCCGCGCGGTCCCGATTCTTCAGACTCGCCACGATGCCGAGTCGAGTGGGATTGTTCAGATCTGATTCGATCCGAGTCAAGGACTCGCCGAGGTTGTCCATCGTGTCATCGGATTCGTCGTCGGTGCTGATGTAGGGATTCATGATCGTGCCTCGTCCTTTCTCAGCGGCGCAGTCCGACAAGGGCCATGATGGGGGAGAGGACCCAGATGAAGCCGGCAGCGGCGAACGGCACCCACGACGTGGGAGTGAACGAGTCGACGATGATCGCTGTGAACAGGGCGACGAAGGTCAGCGGCAGCCAGGTGCAGAGCAGGACGGTTGACCGGCGACTCCAGCTCAGGGCCTTCACGGAATAGACGATGAGGGCCGGCACCAGCCAGGCGCCGCCGGCGCCGAGGATGATCAGTTGGATCGTATTGTCCTCGATGAGTCCGACGGCGAGGATCCCCACAGAGATGGCCGCACTGTAGACGAAGAGCATCGTGACCAGCGGCCAGGCATCGCTGGATCGGGCGTGGGCCTGATTCGACTCGACCTGTGAGAGAAGGTCCTTGGCCTGCTGCGGGGTGGGCGTGGTCATGACAACTCCTTTGTTGCTGTCCTCACCGAGAAACGGTGACTTCCTGATGGAAGTAATTACAGCTTAGCAAGTACTTTCCATAATGGAAAGTACTTTCGCGAAGTTGTTCTCGCAGCAGGGCTCAGGCAGAAGCCGCAGCAGCCACTGTGGCTGCAAGCTCGGTGGTCGCGCCGAGGTGGTCGGCGGTGACCTCGCCGGTGACGATGAGCGGGTCGAAGGCGAGCCTCCAGCCCAGACCCGTCGTGATCTGCTTCATCGCGGTCTCCGCTCCGGTCGTGTCGTAGCCGCCGTGGATCCAATAGGAGAACGGGCGACCGGCGGTCGGCTCCCTGACCGCGTCGTACGTGGTGTCGAAGAAGTGCTTGAGGGCTCCGGAGATGTAGCCGAAGTTCGCCGTCGTGCCGAGGACGAACCCATCGGCGGCGAGCACGTCCTCGGCCGTCGCCTCCAAGGCGGGACGGACTATGACGTCGACGTCACCCAGCTCCGGCATGCGCAGTCCGGACAGGGCCGCCTCGGCGATTTCAGTCGTTGCCTGTGACGGGGAATGATGAACGAGCAATATGCTGACCATGGGACCAGACTAACCCTGCAGCATTTCGACGAGGGAGGATTCGTGGCAGTCATCTTTGATCCGCTCCGCGGGCGGACACGACCCGAGCCCAGCCACAGCGATGATGAGATCATCGACGTGCTCACCGGCGCTGCCGGGGCCGTGGGAATCGACACTTCCGGGTGGGCGGTGCTGACCGGGGCCGGGATGAGCACGGATTCGGGAGTCCCCGACTATCGGGGACCCGACGCCGTTCCCCGCCAGCCGATGACGATCCAGACCTTCCTATCCCATCCCGACCAGCGAGCCCGCTACTGGGCGCGTTCCTGGGTGGGCTGGCCGCGGATGCGCTCTGCCCGGCCTAATGCGGCACATCTGGGGCTCGCTCAGCTGCCCGTCGCCGGCATCGTCACGCAGAATGTCGACGGACTCCACCAGGCCGCGGCACGGGAGGAGGGCAGTCGCAGTCCGGTCATCGATCTGCATGGCAGCCTGGATCGTGTCATCTGCCTCAAGGAAGGGCACATGTTCGACCGAGACTGGGTCCAGATCCAGTTGAGCGAGCTCAACCCCGAGTTCGCGAAACTCGTGGGAATCGATCCGATCGATGTCGAGACGGCCCCCGACGGTGACGTGGATCTGGAGGAGACGGCGGACTTCGTGGTCACCGACTGCCCCCGCTGCGGTGGAATCCTCAAACCCGATGTCGTGTACTTCGGTGACTCCGTGCCTCCGGCGAGGCTGCAGGAGGCGAATCGCATCTGCGCTGAGGCGAGTGGAATCGTCGTGCTCGGATCCTCGCTCGCGGTGTTGTCGGGGCTGCGTTTCGTGCGGGCGGCGGCGAAGGCCGGGAAGCCGGTGGTCATCGTCACAGACGGTCCCACCAGGGGAGATGAGCTTGCTGACTACCGCTCGATCTCCCGCGTCGGCGACTTCGTCAAGGGGTGGGCACTCAGAGGAATCCAAGGCGATGATGACAAGCTTCAGGCATGAGCAATCTTGCCCGAACCGAACGCCTCCGCCTCGTCGATACAGCCAACAGGGCCGGTGAAGACGCCCCGACGCTGTGCGAGGGCTGGACGACACGTGACCTTGCCACCCACCTCGTCATCCGCGAACGCCACCCCGTGGCCGCCCTCGGCATCTTCATGCCGAAGCTCGAAGGCAAGCGCGAGGAGCAGGAACGTGTGTATGCCGCGATGCCGTATTCGAGTCTGCTGGGTCTCGTGGCATCCCCGCCGAGGTGGACCCCGGGTCGGTGGCCCGGCGTCGAATCCGTGATGAACACCGCCGAATACATCGTCCACCACGAGGACATCCGACGCGCGGAGATCGAATGGATCCCACGCAGGCTGTCCCTGCCGGAGAACCGTGCCGTGTGGACAGCGTGCCGAACCGCGCTCCTACCCTTCGCTGCCAAGGCCGAGGGCCGCGTCACGATCGTCAGCCCCGGATTCGGCCAGCACAGCACGGGCAGAAAATCCGGCGGGAGTAAGGGCGGTGCCCAGGGGCTCACCATCACCGGTGAACCCGTGGAGATCCTGCTCTACCTCATGGGCCGAGAGGACCATGCCCTCGTCGATGTGAAGTGAGGGACCGCATCGTTGGGCGAGGCGGGGGAAAACCCCCGAACAGCTGAACGGTTTGTATCATTCCCCTGCCAAGTGCAAGTTCCTAAGCTGATACCAACAGCAGCCGCACAAGCAGAGGCAGAAAGATGAACCCCACCCCCACCCCCAACTCCGACTACACAGCAGAGACCAACTACCCCTCGAACACCGGCAGCCAGGGCTACCTGGAACCGAACCAGGGCTACGCCACCGGCGCACAGCCACCGCAGTCCTACCGCGCCCGGGCAGAGGAAGATCCGGGCAAGGTCCTGGGAATCATCTCCCTCGTCGCGACCCTCTCGACCTTCCTGGGCTTCAACTTCCTCGGCCCCATCGTCGGCATCATCACCGGCCATATGGCGCGCAAGAACTCACGAAGCGCGGGTTTCGGCGACAACGAGATGGGCAAATGGGGCTTCATCCTCGGCATCGTCTTCATCTCAGTGGCGGTGCTGGGCGGACTGCTCGGGCTGTCCATCGCAGGATTCGCCGGACTGGCAGGACTCCTCGGGGCCTAGTACCCGACCCAGGCTCCGCGCTCCTGGTCGAGCACGCGAGGGTGGAGCAGGGTCGAGGCCTCAACATCACCGACGGAAGCCCGATCACGGTCGGGCGCGAACGTGGTGGAGGACGCGAGCACTTCAGCCGTCGCGAATTTCAATCCCTCGGGAGCATCCCGGGGGATTGTCACGTTCGGACCCTGCTCCTCGGCTCCACTGCCTTCGGAGGCATCGGCCAGGAAATAGCCCCAGTCACCGAAGCTGGGGACATCGACGTGATAGGGCGTGGTGGCCAGGCCCGCCTCGGCGACGGCTTCCCCGATGCCCCAATAGGCCTCCGGAGCGAAGTACGGGGAGCCAGCCTGGACGACGAGCCTGGCCTCGGGGGACATGACCTGTTTGATCAGTCCGTAGAACTCGATGCTGTAGAGCTTCGAGGTGGCGACATCGTCCGGATCCGGGAGATCGGCGATGACCGCATCGTAGGCGGTGTGCTCGGCTTCGCGCAGCCAGGTGAACGCATCGGCGGCGATGGTCTTCACTCGGGGATCATCGAGGGAGTCTTCGTTGAAGTCAGTGAAGTGGTCCGATGTCTTGGCGAGTTCGAGGACGCGGGGGTCGAGGTCGACGAGTGTCACCGATTCGACATCGGGATATTTGAGGATCTCCCGCACAGCCAGACCGTCCCCGCCGCCGAGGACGAGGACATTGCGCTTGGGCCCATCCATGAGCGGATGGACCAGGGACTCGTGATAGCGATATTCGTCGGCCGAAGCGAACTGCAGATCTCCATTGAGGTAGAGCCGCGTGTCCCCGGTCTTCTGTGACTCGGTGAGCACGATCTCCTGGTAGTCCGTGCGCTGGGAATAGACGATCGGATCCCGGTAGAGGCGCTGCCGGGTCGTCATCTCGATGTCGTCGGTGAACACCCAGACCACGGTGAGTCCGCCGACGATGAAGACGAGCAGGCCAGCCAGGATCACCTGTGTGCGGGTGCGGATCTCGGTGCGGAAGAGCCAGAGCACGATGAGGATGCCGACGACGGCATTCGTGATCCCCACCGCCAGAGCGCCTCTGGGCAGACCGAAGATCGGGAGCAGGATGAAGGGGAAGGCGAGCCCGCCGACCAGCCCGCCGACGTAGTCCGCGGCGAAGAGATCGGCGACGGCGCTGGAGGCCTTCTGCGCCCGGATGCGTTGGACGAGCTCCATGAGCAGGGGGATCTCCGCGCCGATGAGCGCGCCGATGACGAAGGCGAGGGCGACCATCGCGACTGTGTAGATGTCGGCGAAGGCGAAGGCGAGGTAGAGCAGGATGACCGAGAGGCCGCCGATGATGCCCAGCGCGGCCTCGATGAGGGCGAAGGCGACTGCGGCGAACTCGGTCAGGCGCTTCGTGGCCAGGGACCCGATGCCCATCGCGAATACCATGACCGAAAGGACGATCGAGGCCTGAACGATGGTGTCGCCGAGGAGGTAGGAGCCGAGTGCGACGAGCGCGAGCTCGTAGACCATGCCGCAGCTGGCGCAGATGAAGACGGCCAGGAGCACGAAGAAGCGGGCGGGTCCTGGCTTCAGCGGCAGCGTGATCGGTTTGCTGCCGCCGATGCTATCGGCGTCAGCGGATTCTGTCGGTGAACTCAAAGGAGCGCTGCGGCCATGATGCCCGCGATGCCCACATGAGCGGAGGCATTGACCCACACTTCAGGGTGAAACGCATCGGGTTTGATCATGTCGCCGAGCTTGCCGGGGGTGAAGGCGTCGATGAGCAGGAAGCTCAGGGCCATGAGGATGATGCCGACGATGCCGAAGACCAGGGTGGAGATGATGCCGAAGACGAAGTCATCCGCGCTGGCACGGATCGCGGCGATGACGATGATCGCCACACCGAGGAGGTCGGACGCGACGAGGATCACGGCATTCTTCGACTTCTGCTGCCAGAGGATGACGTGCAGCTTTCCCGGGGTGAGGAGGTCGACGACGAAGTAGCCGATGAGCATGAGCGCGAGGCCGCTCACGGCGTAGGAGAGGACGATCCCGATCTCAAGGAAGAGTTCTGCCAACATGATTGCCTTTCAGAGTGCTGTCGGTGCTGTCATTTGCCGCGAACGCTGTCATTTGCCGGTGCCGGGTCCGCCGCCGCGGAATCCCGAGCCGTCGCCGTAGTTCGATCCGACGCTGCTGGAGCCGCCGCCGAAGAAGGGCAGGAAGAAGAATCCGCCGCCACCGCCACCCGAGCCGTCCGAGTCATCCGTGCAGCCATTCATGATGTTGCCGAGGATCAGGACGATGACTACCAGTGCGATGACGGTGCCGCAGCCGGAGCGTTTCTTCGGGCCGCCGGAATTGTTGTTCGAGGGTCCGGAGCCGCGGTCTCCGCCGCCGGAGCCGCGCCCGTTCTCGGCGTCGAAGTTGAAGGAGCCTCCGCCCATGGAGACATTGGGATCGCGGCTCATGATCTCCTCCTCAGTTCGCTGTGGCTGTGCACGATCTGTCGGTGCTGTGGATAGCAGTGCCAGCTCCGCCAGGAGAGTTGCTCGGAACTGCAGTCGGTCAGGGCCAGCGCCGTCAGCGCACCTGGTTCACCGGGGAAGTCAACGACGAGGTGACGGTCGTGGGCACTCGAACGGGCCACCACCTCGGCGGCGGCATCACTGAAGCTGCCGGGAACATCTGTGAGCTCGCAGCGGAACTGATGTCGGGTGAATCCCGACCAGGTTCCAGCGGTGGTGCGGGTCGTGTCCCAGCCGGGACGCTCATCCTCGCCGAGGCAGGCGAAGGTTTCGATGAACGCGTCAGTGTTGTTGTCGCTCAGGATCACTTGGTGGGAGGAGCCGATGACGTGGAGCTCGAGCTGCAAACGATCCTGCCCATTCGACGACGGCAGGTCGATGAAGTCGGAGGCCAGAGGGGTGATGCGGCCATGGTTGAGGCTGAAGGTCAGCGCCTGGGCAGACGTATCGGCGAAGGCCACGTCGACGCTCAGGTGCTGGGCCGGCACCGGGTGTGTCAATGGGGGAGTGAGTGTCATCAGCTGCCCGAATAGATGGTGAAGGAACCGACCGGGATCGATTCGCCGGTGCTCACTTCCCAACGACCGTGGTCGAAGCGTTCGAAGGCGAGCAGCTTGTGGTCATCGGACTCGTAGTCGACGTAGTCGACGCCGCCCTTCTCATTGAGGCCGGTGGTGCCCTCGGAGCGATAGGAGGCGGTGCCGTGCTCGACGAGTTTGTACTCGGTGCCCTCGATCGTGATGGTCTTGGCCTTGGGCTCGATGTCGAGCTCGGGGCGATCACTCCACCGGGAGACCTGCAGATCGGGATCATTCTCGACGGTCAGCCACAGGCGGGTAGCCGACTGGTCGGCCTGGAAGAAGTGCTCGGCCCAGTCGTAGCCGCCCTCTGAGATGCGCAGGGTGCCGCGGACGAAGAACTTCTCATTGCCGAATTCGAGCAGGTCACCGGCCTTGATCGTCTCCGGATCCCCGCCTGCGTTCTGCTCCGGCGCGAACGGATCCTGTGGTCGGCGGGGTGCGGCCGCATTCTCTTCGAACTTGGGGCGGCTGGCAGCACGCCTGCGGATGACGATCACCGTGATGAGAACGACGATGATGAACACCAAGACGGTGATGAGGATATTCGATGACACGGGTGCCTGCTTCGATCAGATAGCCGGAACTTTCACACTCAACTGTAGTCGAAACGTCCCTCGAGCGCGGTCATGGAATCCGCAGGGAAGAAGCCGAGATCCCGGTTGAGCGCGTGCATCGGCCCATTGCCCGTGGCTGTGTAGGTCTGGATCCAGTCGGCCTGGGCGACTTCCGGGATCTCGTGGAGCTGGCGCATGTTCGCGACCTTGAGCCCGCGTCCGATGCCACGACCGCGATACGCTGCCTCGACGAAGGTGTCCTCCTGGACGACGATGTCCGTCTCGTGGCGAGAGACCATGATCTCCGTGTACCCGACAGCAACCGGCCCGTCAGCGGCATTGTCGTCGACCTCGGCGGTGTGGTCGTCGACGTGGGCGATCGAGCTGACCAGAATCCAGCCCTGGTCGGCCATCCGCTCCTCATGGGTGCGGATCGCGTCGGCACCGGCATGCTTGAGCGTGCGCGTGAGGTCACCGACCGGGACGTCCTCGTCCATCTGCTGACGCAGCCGTGCCCAGTCCTCGACTGCTTCGTCCGGGCAGCCACCGATCCACGAGGTGATGGACACATTCGGATCGGGGTCTATCGCCAGCCGTGACTTCACAGCCGGGTCCCTGTAGCGGTTGGCATCATCACGCAGGTAGGCCGGCAGGTCCAGCAGCAGCCGCTGTTCCTCATTGCCGATGATCAGTCCCTGTGCCTGTGCGAAGGCCACCCCCTCCGGGCAGTAGGTTTCGGTCTGGACGAGCTCCGTGCGTCCACGCAGCAGATCCGCGACGGCTCCGGCGATCGACGTGCCGTGTCCCTGTCGTCGGTGCGCGGGCAGGATCCCGATTTCGACATCGGCAGGGGCGTCGGTGACGATGTTGATCTCGGCGCCGCCGACGGGTACTTCGCCGAGGTGGGCCACGAGTGCGATGTCGGCCTTGTCGGAGCGCGGCTGTGCGAATTGGGTGAGGGTCGACTCGAGGCTCTGCCACCAGGCGGCGGTGCGGCCGACGGTGTAGGCCTCACACATGAGCGCACGCCATTGCGTGAGCCCGTCGACGTCGTCGGGCTCGATGCGGGCGATCTGGACATCGACCATGACTTGAGTCGACCACGCTTCGACCCGGATTTCAAGGATTCGAGGGAGGGTCCGATCCGTCCTCAGGTCCCACCTCGGCGTTGGGATCCTCTGTGGGCAGGCGGGAGCCGATGTGTGCGTTGGGACGATTCATCACCCGGTAGACGAGGAAGGCACCCACGCTGAAGACCACGATGATGGTCAGGATGAGGAAGATGACGGCGCCGAGACCCGGCTCCATCACTTGGCCATCCGACGACGGTCGAGGAAATTCGCGAAGCGGGCCCGGAAGGAACCCATGCCGATCGAGCCGGTGACTTCGATGATCGGCTTGCGGCCCTCTGGAACAGCGTTGACCACGGACTTCACCGAGCCCCAGGACTTGGACAGGTCGTCGACGTTGACGGCCCAGTCATCGGGAACGACGACGACGACCGACCCCATTCCGGCGACGACTTCGACATGGATGACCTCAAGGTCGGTCTCGACCTCGAGGAAGTTCAGTTCGACGTTCGACATCGACGGCTCGCACCTGATGTAGGGCGGGACCTGCCACCGCCCGCGGCGGAGGTCGCTCTCCCAGCCGGCCTTGATGACCAACGGCTTGCCTGAGTCGATGGCCCGGCCCGCAGGAGTCGATCGGGCGACAGCGCTACCGGGACGGAATCGATCAGAGGGCAGTTGGATGGTGAGGTCGGAGAGGACCTCGTCGAGGTCAACCGGGAAGCGGGCAGCGTGGACCTTCTCCATGCGTTCGTCGAGCTCCTCCACCGTGATGCGACCGTCGCCGGCGGCTTCGCGCAGGACTTCGATCGCTTCGTCACGCTCTTTGTGCCCGATGCGGTAGGTCTTCGCCGGATCGTTTTCGGCATGATCGTCGTCAGGGAAATGGGAGGAGGAGTTGCTCATGATCTCTATCGTGCCCGATTCACGCGCTTGTCCACAACGACAGTGGGCGCAAGCTCACGATGGCGACGAGGAACGGGTGCGTGTGTCGTGTCAGCCGTTGGCATTAGGCTAAGCATGTGTCCACCGCACTGTACAGAAGATACCGCCCAGAGACCTTCGATGAGGTCATCGGTCAAGAGCATGTGACCGATCCGCTCAAGGCCGCGATCGAACGTGGCCGCATCAACCATGCCTACCTGTTCTCCGGCCCCCGAGGGTGTGGCAAGACCACCTCGGCACGGATCCTGGCGAGGTGTCTCAACTGTGCCAAGGGGCCGACTCCGGTGCCCTGTGGTGAGTGCCCGAGCTGTGAGGACCTGGCCAACGGCGGCCCGGGTTCGCTCGACGTCGTGGAGATCGACGCAGCCAGCCACAACGGCGTCGACGATGCCCGCGACCTGCGTGAGCGCGCGATCTATGCCCCGGCCCGTGATCGGTACAAGGTCTTCATCCTCGATGAGGCCCATATGGTGACCTCGCAGGGCTTCAACGCGCTGCTCAAGATCGTCGAAGAGCCGCCGCCTCACATCAAGTTCATCTTCGCGACGACCGAGCCTGAGAAGGTCATCGGCACAATCCGCTCGCGAACCCATCACTACCCGTTCCGCCTGGTCCCGCCCGAGGCTTTGGGCAACTACATGGAAGACCTGTGCAACCGCGAAGGTGTGCAGGTTGCCAAGGGTGTGCTGCCGCTCGTCGTGCGCGCCGGCGGCGGATCCGTGCGTGACACCCTGTCCGTGCTCGACCAGCTCATCGCCGGTTCGGGTCCCGACGGCGTCGACTACGCCGGAGCCATCGCGCTCCTGGGGTACACACCTGACTCCCTGCTCAGTGACATCGTCGATGCCTTCTCCGCCGGCGACGGCGGCGGTGTCTACCGTGCCGTCGAGCGGGTCATCGAATCGGGACAGGACCCGCGTCGCTTCGTCGAGGATCTGCTCGAACGCATGCGCGACCTCATCGTCATCAATGCTGCCCCCGAGGCGGCTCATGCCTTCTTGCCGGAGGTCCCTCCGGACCGCCTCGAGCGACTGACCCTGCAGGCCAGAGGTTTCGGCCAGGGAGAGCTCTCTCGAGCGGCGGACCTGCTCAACCAGGGCCTGACCGAAATGTCAGGAGCAACCTCGCCGAGGCTGCAGCTCGAGCTGATCTGTGCGCGCATCCTTCTGCCCGGCTCGGGTCGCAGTCGCGACGCCGTGCTCAGCCGTGTCGAACGGATGGAACGCCGCATCGGCATGTCCGCTTCGGGAACGGCCGCGAACATTCCCCCTGCCCCGCAAGAGGGAGCAGCTCAGCCGGATGTCGGTGTCCAGCAGCGAGAAGCCGCACCACAGACGGCAGTCGCTCCGCAGGCCGGAGCTGTCCCACAGGATGCAGGGCAGAACGCCACAGCGCAGCCGAATTCGGGGCAGCCAGCGCAAAGTCAGGGGCAGTCAGCGCCGAGTCAGGCGCCTGCGGCGCAGTCCTCGAGTCCAGCACCGCGCGATGATTTCGACGACCTTGCCGAGATGGCTGCCGCTGCGGAATCCATGCTCAACGAGCCACCGGCCTCGACTCCCGCGGACAGTCCTCAGGAATCTTCGGAATCTCGGCCGTCCGTCCCCGAGGAAGAGCCTCGCGAACAGCCCGTGGCCGAGCCTGCGCCTCAGGAGCAGACTTCGCGGCCTCCTGCACCAGCGAGCCAGGCTACCCAGCCTCCGGTTACTCAGCCTCCGTCTGAACAGGCCCGAACGCCTCAGCCCCAGAATGAGCAGGAGACGAACGGGCCGTCTGAACAGTCGGCGTCAGAAGCAGACTCTGCTTCGGAGACTGGAACTGTGGCTGGTGCCGGAAACATCGGTGGCGAAATCGAAGCGATTCGACGGGCCTGGCCGAGCATCCTTGCCGCCGTCGAGAAACGCAGCCGCCTGACCAGGGCGATCATTGCTGCGAATGCAATCCCGCAGTCGTACTCCGATGGTGTTGTCTACCTCGGATTCAACAACGCGGGTTCGGTTCAGGGCTTCCAGCAGAGAGACCACGCAGCGAAACTGGCGATGGCGATCAACGATGTCCTCGGCATTCAGGCGCGCATCGACATCGGCGATGTCGGTCGCATCGGCGGAAGTTCGAGTCAGACGGGTGCCGGAGGCGGAACCAGCGGCAAGGGTGCCTCGGTGCCGACTGTGAACGAGACCACCGGCAACCGGGGGCCAGCCCCCGCGCAGAGACGACCCAGTCCGCAGGAAGTGGCCGCGGTCGTCGGTACTCGCGAGGTCGACAAGCCACAGGTCGATCACGAGAAATTCTGGGAGACCAGCGGTTCACCTCAGGGCCCATGGTCCGATGACGACGAGGAGGGAGAACCGCCGGCGACACATGAGGCACCACCGTCACCGACTGGCTCCGAACCCGATCGATCGGCGGAAACACCCAGCGACGCCAACGACGCTCCGGCAGGAGCGCCTGCTTCGGCCGACGAATTCACACCGGATGCCTATCAGGCCTCGGACAGTGCTGCTGGGCCGGCCTCGGACAGTGCTGCCATGCCAGACACCCCATCGTCCACGCGCGAAGAGCCAGCGGCGTCCGCTGACCCAGTGTCGGAAGAGTCAGCCCCGGACTCGGATATCGTCGTACCCGATCTCTCTGACGATGATTTCTTCAGCGGACCCTCCGACTACGCAACGGATGAGCAATCGGACTCGCCGACGCAGACTACGTCCCAAGCACCCACTGTCGCGCAAGCGGCATCGGAAGCGCCGATGGAGTACGTGCAGCCACAGTGGGAGGAACCGACCTGGCACGATGGACCAAGCGACGGGCCAAGCAATGGGGCACCGAACCTCGGCGAGTCCCCAGACCGTGAAGCTCAGTCGCCAGATCCAAGCGACGAGGCCACGAGTGCGGGGTCGGGTGCTGTGGAAGTCGGGGCACTGGTTGTGCCTCCACCGGAAGATGATGATCTCGACTTCCTCGGTGACTACGCGGATGCGGATATGGGATTGTCGGATTCTGCGGCACAGCCACCCGAACAGTCACAGCCTCAGGTACCGCCACCACAGGCTGCACGACCGCAGGGACATGGGGGTGCGAAGCCATTCAAATCCCGGTTCGCTGCTCTTGCCGAGAAGCACGGCGGCAGCACACCACAGCCCCAGGCCGCCTCGGGAGGGAACGGATACCCGCAGAATGCGGACGGTTCGTTGACTGGAAACGCGGCGATTGACGCCGACGCGGATGCCCAACCCCAGGCCTCCGGCTCCGACGAGGACGAGTATGATCCGGAGACGGACCTTGACATCTCCGAGGCCCCACAGATCGGAGTGGCTGTGATCGCACGAGTCCTCGGCGGCGAAATCATTGATGAAAGAGAAGTATGAGCGCGGTTTACGAAGGTGCCCTGCAGGACCTGGTCGAGGAATTCGGCAAACTTCCGGGCATCGGCCCGAAGTCTGCGCAGAGGCTGGCGTTCCACATTCTCCAGTCCGAATCGGCCGATGTCAGCGCCCTGGCCCAGGCTCTGACCGATGTGAAGAAGCGCGTGCGTTTCTGCGATATCTGCGGCAACGTCTCTGAGGAGACTGAGTGCACAGTCTGCCAGGATCCGCGCCGCGATCGTTCGATGATCTGCGTCGTCGAAGAACCGAAGGACGTCGTCGCCATCGAGCGCACTCGCGAATACAGGGGGCTCTATCACGTCCTCGGCGGCGCGATCGACCCCATGGCAGGAGTCGGTCCCGACAACCTGCGCATCAAGGAACTGATGCCGCGTCTGCAAAACGGCGAAGTCAAGGAATGTGTCATCGCCACCGACCCCAACCTCGAGGGCGAAGCCACGGCCACTTACCTTGTGCGGCTGCTCAACTCGCTAGGTGTGACTGTGACGCGGCTGGCCTCGGGACTGCCGGTCGGCGGCGACCTCGAATACGCCGATGAGGTCACTTTGGGCCGCGCGTTCTCCGGCCGTCGCGAAATGGACTGAGCTGACTCCAGAGCCCCGCCTCTGCTGATCGTTTTCCTGTCGTCAGGGAGCGTCTCCTTCTGTCATTGATCGTTCGAGCCCCGTCCTTGACGCCATATCGATTATCGTGAAATATATTGTTTATCGATATATCGACTAGCGATAACTATTTGCAAATCGATGCGGTGGATTCGGGCCGACGGTTCGGAGGTCCACAGAGGTTTGCCGAAGAGACAAGGCAGGATCATGACACAGGAAAACGGAGGCGACGAACCGCCCGAGGAACCAGACGATACCGTCATCGGAAACCCCAAGGGCGGGATGAAGCGGGGAGACAGCGCTGCCGAGCGGAAGGCCTTGGGGTCGGGTTACGAACTCTGGGTCGGGATGGCGATCAGTTTCTACGTGATCTATGCCGTGACAGAGTTGATTGCCGATCTGGTCCATCGGCAAATCAAGCTGCCGCTCGAATTCGAATCCGAGACTGTGGCGGCACTGGACTTCCCCGGAGCCACTGCAACACTGAGCGGCCTGACTCAGATCACTGCGTCGACGACCGATCTCGCCACCGAGGCGATAGTCTTTCTCCTCGTCGCGAAGATCGGCCTCATTCTCGGACTCCTCGCCGGCGCGATAACGATTGTGCCGGTGATCAGGGATATCGCCAAAGGCGATCCATTTACCACCCGCTCGATTAAGGCGCTGGGGGTTCTCGAATGGTGCATCGCCAGCGGATGGCTGGTGTATTTCATCGCTATGGTTCTCGGTAGCAACCTGGTTTCTCGTGATCTCGATATCGCCAAGGATGTCGGCCCTGGTATATCAACTGTGCAGGCCTTCATTGTGATGGGAATACTCGGCGGACTTGAGCTTCTGCGCCGCTGCTTCAAGTCGGGGCAGAAGGCCCAGGAAGAGCTCGAGGGACTCGTCTGATGGTCGAGGAATTCGAATCGCTGCACGTCGTCTGTCATCTTGACTCACTGCTGACACAGAGAGGGCTCAGCCTCACCGAGTTGTCGAAGCTCGTCGACGTGTCCTTAGCCAACTTATCGGTGCTCAAGAACAACCGCGCCAAAGCCATCAGATACTCCACGCTCATCGCACTGTGCCAAGTGCTGGATTGTCAGCCTGGCGACCTTTTCACCGTCAACGTCAGACCCGAATGAGACGAGCAGGCTGCATCATCGGCGCCCACCCGAGATCGCCGAAAGCGCGGGGATTTCGGCTGATCCGCCACGTGAATCTTGAGGACCTGAGCGGTGTCTGAATGATGGGCGAAGGTGAAGTGAAGCGGCTGACCTCATACAATGGTCGAGGTGCCGGAGAGCCGACACGGCTGAAATCCTGATCGATGCAAGCACGAGGCAACCATGTTTGGAATCATGGAATCGATCGCCCGGCACGGAACTTATCAGCGATAAGGAAGAGACTGCAGTGAGCATAGTCGTCCAGAAGTTTGGCGGGTCCTCGGTAGCCGATGCGGAATCGGTGAAGCGGGTGGCCAAGCGAATTGTCGAGAACCGTCAGGCCGGTCACGAAGTTGTTGTCGTGGTGTCGGCCATGGGAGACAGCACCGACGATCTCATCGACTTGGCCCAACAGGTCTCTCCGATGCCCCCAGCCCGTGAACTCGACATGCTGCTCACTGCAGGTGAGCGCATCTCCATGGCAGTACTGGCCATGGCGATTGCCAACCTCGGCGAGGAAGCACAGTCATTCACCGGTTCGCAGGCCGGTGTGATCACCGATGAGCAGTTCGGCAAAGCGCGCATCATCGACGTCACGCCAGGTCGCATCCGCTCGGCACTCGATCAGGGATATGTCGCCATCGTGGCCGGGTTCCAGGGGGTCAGCCAGACAGCGAAGAACATCACCACACTGGGACGCGGCGGATCGGATACAACTGCGGTTGCCCTTGCGGCGGCATTGGGTGCCGACGTGTGTGAGATCTACACCGACGTCGACGGTGTCTTCACCGCCGACCCCCGCATCGTGCCGAGCGCACACAAGATCGATGAGATCGGTTACGAGGAGATGATGGAGATGGCGGCCTCGGGCGCCAAGGTCCTCATGCTACGGTGCGTCGAATACGCCCGCCGCTACAACGTGCCGGTGCACGTGCGGTCCTCATTCTCACGAAATCAAGGCACCTGGGTGACCGACTCACCCATTCCTGAAGCCTTCCGGCCGGCAAAGGGATCGAAGGCCCCGGCACCAGCGGTATCAGAAACGGAGTCCAACATGGAACAGGCAATCATTTCCGGAGTCGCCCATGATCGCTCGGAAGCCAAGGTCACGATCGTCGGCGTTCCCGACGTTCCCGGCAAGGCCGCCGAGATCTTCACCACCATGGCCACCACGGAGATCAACATCGACATGATCGTCCAGAACATCTCCACGCGCGAGCCCGGCAAGACGGACATCTCCTTCACCCTGCCGATGGATGACGGCGCCAAGGCGCTCGAAGCCCTGGACGCGGTGAAGGCCTCGATCGGCTTCGACCAGGTGCGCTACGACGACCAGATCGGCAAGCTCTCCGTCGTCGGTGCGGGCATGCGCTCTCACCCCGGCGTGACCGCCATCCTGTTCGAGGCCCTGAGCAACGCCCAGGTCAACATCGACATGATCTCCACTTCGGAGATCCGCATCAGCGTCGTCACACGAGCAGACATCCTCGACGACGCCGTCCGTGCCGCGCATGCCGCGTACGGACTCGACAGTGAAGACGACGAAGCAGTGGTTTACGGAGGTACCGGACGATGAGCGTTAATATCGGAGTTATCGGAGCAACAGGCCAGGTAGGCGGCGTCATGCTTGACCTGCTGGCAGACAATCCTGGATTCGAGATCAACAGCCTGAGGCTCTTCGCCTCGGCGAGGTCAGCGGGCAAGGTCATCGAGTTCAACGGTGAGAAGATCACCGTCGAAGATGCCGCCGAGGCGGACCCCAGCGGGCTCGACATCGCATTGTTCTCCGCCGGTGGAGCCACATCCCGTGCCCAGGCGGAGCGATTCGCGGCAGTGGGCGCCATCGTCGTCGATAACTCTTCGGCCTGGCGCTCGGACCCTGACGTTCCCTTGGTCGTCAGCGAGGTCAACCCGGAGGCCCTCGACACACTACCCAAGGGCATCATCGCCAACCCGAACTGCACCACGATGGCCGCAATGCCGGTCCTCAAGGCGCTCGATTCCGTCGCTGGCCTCCAGCGACTCATCGTCAGCACCTACCAGGCAGTGTCCGGTTCAGGCGTGAGCGGAGTCGAGGAACTTGCCGGTCAGCTCGAGGCCGGCGTCGCCGACTCCCGCAAGCTAGCTCGCGACGGCAGTGCCGTGAACCTGCCTGCCCCGGACAACTACGTCGAACCAATCGCGTTCAACGTTCTGCCCATGGCCGGGTCCATTGTTGATGACGGTGAACTTGAGACCGACGAAGAGAAGAAGCTGCGCAACGAGAGCCGCAAGATCCTGGGCAAGCCCGATCTCCTCGTGGCAGGAACCTGCGTGCGCGTTCCCGTGTTCACAGGACACAGCCTGAGCATCCACGCGGAGTTCGACTCCGAGATCACCCCTGCCCAGGCCACGGAAGTGCTCACCGAGGCGCCCGGGGTCGAGCTTGATGATGTGCCCACACCGCTGAAGGCGGCAGGCAAGGATTCAAGCTTCGTGGGCCGTATCCGCGCCGACCAGTCTGCCCCGGCAGGCAAGGGTCTCGTCCTGTTCGTTGCCAACGACAACCTGCGCAAGGGTGCTGCTCTGAACACGGTTCAGATCGCGGCGCTGCTGGCGAAGAAGGTCGAGTCACAGGCGGCCTGAGCTCTGAGCTGAAACGAACCGCCCGGGAGCCGATGCTCCCGGGCGGTTCGACGTTGCGCGGCCCGGTGCGCAGCTGGCGATCAACGCGGAGTCGGAATTCATCGTCGCCGGCGACGATCTTTTCGAGATCGGCGTTGATCGACCCCCGACAGCGGTACACATAAACAAGTTGCTATATATAAATATTTATATTAGTGGTGAGCCTTCGGGCTGAGTAATGTGAACGTCGTTGACATACCGATCTTCGCTCACTCTCTGAAAGGCACTTCATGCGCTCTTCCCTACTCGGCATCATGTCCGGGGCTATCGCTCTGAGCACTGTTGCCGCACTGAGCGGGTGCGGAGGGCAGGCCTCTGGGTCCACAGAGCTCTCGGTCGTCGCCTCAACCAACGTCTACGCCGACATCGTGTCCCAGGTGGCGGGCGACTTCGCGAAGGTGAGTGCAGTCATCGACGATCCTAATCAGGATCCGCACTCCTATGAGGCGACGACACATGACCGGCTGATGTTGTCGAAGTCCGATCTGGTCGTCCAGAACGGCGGCGGCTATGACTCGTTCATGACCACGATGCTTGAAGCATCCGACGTCGAGGTCGACACCATCGACACAGTCTCGATCTCCGGACTGCCCGGTTCTGAAGGTGTCGGCAACGAATCGCATGAGCACGGTGATGAGGAAGCCAGCGGTGGCGGCCACGTCCATGATCATGGCGAAGAAGAAGGCCACGATCATGGCGACGAAGGCCACGATCACGCACACGGGGAGTTCAACGAACATCTCTGGTATTCGGTCCCCACGATGACGAAGCTGGTTGACGAGGTCGCGACCCACCTCGGCGAGGCGGATCCCGAACACAAGGATGACTTCGCAGCCAACGCAGACGACTACACGAAGACGCTGGAGAAACTGCAGTCACAGATCGATGACGCTCGGGACCAGCATGAGGGTGATGAGGTTGCGACCACTGAGCCCGTGCCGCTGTGGCTGTTTGCGGACATGGGACTGAAGAACATCACCTCCGATGAGTTCCTCGAAGCCGTGGAGGAGGGCAATGATGTGCCGCCGCTGGTTCTGAAGAAGGCCGAGGAACAGATCTCATCTGGTGACGCGTTGCTGCTTGGGTACAATACTCAGGCGGCAGGTCCACAGGCAGAGCAGCTGAAATCCACGGCTGAGGAATCCGATGTTCCGGTCGTCGACCTCGGTGAGACGATGCCGGCCGGTGCGCATTATGCGGCTTGGATGGGCGACTACATCACCGAAATCTCCACTGCGCTCGAAGGACATGAACACTGAGAATGGCCCTTGATCACGACGTTTCTCCCCAGCGAACCGCAGGTGCCGAGCACCCACCGGTGATCCGACTGCGCGATGCCGAGCTGCGGTTCGGAGAGCGTGTGCTCTGGCACGACCTCGACCTCGATGTCTCACCGGGGGAGTTCGTAGCGGTGTTGGGCCCGAACGGGACAGGAAAGACCTCGCTTCTCAAGGTGCTGCTGGGCCAGCATGCGCTGTCCACCGGCTCGGCCGAGGTCAACGGCAGGCACGTCCACGCGGGAAACTCGGCCATCGGCTACATTCCCCAGCAGCGCGGAATCGATCCGCACACCCCGATGCGCGGTCGCGATCTGGTCCGGATGGGCATCGACGGCCACCGCTGGGGGCCAGGTCGGTTCTTGAAGCGACGTCGCCAACAGGTCGATGAACTTCTTGAGTCAGTCGGTGCCTGCGATTATGCAGACGCTCCGGCCGGGACGCTTTCCGGCGGTGAGCTGCAGCGCCTGCGCGTGGCTCAAGCCCTGGCCAACGACCCTTCAGTGCTGCTGTGCGACGAACCCTTGCTGTCCTTAGATATCCATCATCAGAAGGTTGTGGCCAGCCTGCTCCATGAGCAGCGACTCAAACGCAACACTGCCGTCGTCTTCGTCACCCACGAGATCAATCCGATACTGCCCTACGTCGACCGGGTGCTCTACATCGTCGGCGGCCACTTCCTCGTCGGCACTCCCGCCGAGGTGATGACCACCAAATCGCTGACCCGGCTCTATGGTTCCCCGGTCGAGGTGGTCCGCGTGGGCGGGCGACTCATCGTCGTCGGCGGCGAAGCCGAATGCGTTGACCACCACATCCACGAGGATGAGATGAGCACGGAACGAGGTGCGATCTGATGACGGCTCAGGAGATCTTCGGCAGTCTGTTCACCTTCGAGGACTACAGCGAATTGGTGGCGCTGCTGTCCAACTCGCTCATCGCAGCCGGACTGCTCGGCGTCGTTGGGGGTCTCATCAGCGTCTTCGTGATGGCCCGCGACATTCCCTTCGCCGTCCACGGAGTCTCCGAACTCTCATTCGCCGGTGCCGCGTTCGCTCTTCTTATCGGTTTCGACGTGGTGGGCGGATCCATCATCGGCTCGATCATCGCCGCGCTCATCATCGGCGTGGGAGGGGCCAAAGCATCAGAGAAGAACGCCATCATCGGTGTGCTCATGCCCTTCGGCTTGGGCCTCGCGATCTTGTTCCTCGCTCTCTACGATGGCCGTGCCGCCAGCAAATTCGGGCTGCTGACCGGCCAGATCGTGGCAATCACGCCGGGCCAGATCATGACTCTCGTCGTGTGTTCGCTGATCGTGCTCCTCGTCCTCGTTGTGATCTGGCGGCCCCTCATGTTCGCCAGCCTCGACCCCGAGGTGGCACGTGCCAAAGGTGTGCCGGTGTCCGGGCTGACGATCGTGTTCATGCTTGTCCTCGGCCTGGCCGTGGCGTTGAGCGTGCAGGTCGTGGGCGTCCTTCTGGTGCTGGCTCTGCTCATCACTCCGGCCGCGGCGGCCACCCAGCTCTCGGCATCCCCGGTGTGGGTTCCGGTGCTCAG
The DNA here is from genome assembly GCF_014897515.1 of Brevibacterium sp. FME17. Classification (NCBI taxonomy): domain Bacteria; kingdom Bacillati; phylum Actinomycetota; class Actinomycetes; order Micrococcales; family Brevibacteriaceae; genus Brevibacterium; species Brevibacterium sp. FME17. The sequence goes on along the minus strand of NZ_JABUYD010000020.1, from coordinate 45,697 downwards.
CGTCATCTTCGCCGTCTCGTCCTCCGTCGGTGGAATCCTCATCGCACTCGGCTCTCCGGTCGTGCCGATCAGCCCGTTCGTCACCACGATCTCCTTCCTCATCTACGTCGTCTGCCGTCTCGTTGGGCAGCGCCGGATGAAGCATCTGCATCGTCGCCGCACGGCGCGTGCCGCCGATGAGCATGAGAAGCCGGTGGCGTTCCCCAGTTGAGCCCGGTCCCAACTGGGCGAGTGCAGACCCTGAGTCCGACTAGAGTTGGACGAATGAAGAAGCGTGCACTATTCGCCGGAGCCCTCGCGATCCCCGCGGCGGCCGGCATCTGGGGTGCGGTCATCGAACCGCACCTCTTCGCCATCCGACGCCACACCCTGCCGATCCTGCCTGCCGGGGCAGAGCGCATCAAGATGCTGCACGTCTCTGATCTGCATCTGGCCCCCTGGCAGAAACACCGGGCCGCCTGGGTCAAGGCGCTGACACGCCTGGAGCCAGATATCGTCGTCAACACCGGGGACAACCTCTCTGCCGATATCGTGCCGGACGTCCTCGACGTCTTCGACGGACTCCTCGATGTTCCCGGCGTCTTCGTCCTCGGGTCCAACGACTTCTTCTCACCCACGGCCAAGAATCCAGCCAAGTACCTGCGCTCACCCTCTGAGGTGAAACACCGCGTCGAGCCCGATCTTGATGTCAAAGCGCTTATCCGCGGGTTCGAAGGCAGTGACACGCCCGCTGCGTCCCGGGGATGGCACTTCCTCGACAACGCCGAGGCGACCATGAATATCCGTGGGACCCGAATAGATTTCTGCGGGTTGGGTGACGCCCACATCGACCGCGACAGGATCCGGGTCAGCCCCGAGGAGGGGTTCAGCGACGACGTCGCCGCAAATGGCGAGAGTCTTGCGTCTCCGCGGTTTGCCGCCGAGGCGGGCGTGAAGGTGGGCGTGACCCATGCGCCGTATTCGCGCACATTGGAGGCGTTCGCCTCGGCGGGGGCCGACCTCATCATGACCGGGCACACTCACGGGGGACAGATCCGAGTGCCGTTCTGGGGTGCACCGGTAACGAACTGCGACCTCGATCGGACACGCGCGAGAGGTCTGTTTCCCTACCGGAAATCTCTCGTCGAAATATCCGCAGGATTGGGATTCTCGCCCTTCTCACCGGTGCGTTTCGCCTGCCGTCCCGAGGTCAGCCTCCTGACCTTGGTTCCCAGAGCCTGACGTTCTCAACGATTTTTGAGAATTTGCACAACTCATATTAGTTAAACTGGTTGGCATGGTGTCTCCTGAGTCAAATCCGAATCCGACCAAGGCCGGTGCGTTCCTCCAGTTCGTCGCAGTGAGTGCGGTGGCAGGAATCGTCGCAGCTGGTCTTGCCATCCCCGGAGTCGGTGTAGCTACTGCCAGCGCAAACAGTGCCGTCGAGATCTTCAACTCTCTTCCCGCGACCCTGGAGGTAGAGGATCTGGGGGAGAAATCGACGATGCTTGCCTCCGACGGGTCGGAGATTGCGGAGTTCTACTGGCAGAACCGCGTCGAGGTGCCCCTCGACAAGATCTCGAAGAACATGCAGAACGCCACGATCGCGGTCGAAGACTATCGGTACTTCGAACACGGCGGTGTCGATATCGAGGGCATCGCCCGTGCAGCGGTGCACAATATGGTGTCCTCGACGACGCAGGGCGGTTCAACGCTGACTCAGCAGTATGTGAAGAACGTGCTGGCAGAGAACGCCCATGCCAAAGAGAACAAAGAGGGCGTGTCTGCGGCCAAGGAGTCAGAGGGCACGGCCGGCTACGCACGTAAGCTGCGTGAGGCCAAGCTCGCTGTTGCAGTTGAGAAGAAGTATGAGAAGAAGGACATTCTCAATCGCTACATGAACATTAACAACTACTCCGGTTCACCTAACGCGTATGGAGTCCAGGCGGCGGCCCACAAATACTGGGGCATCGACGCGAAGGACCTGAATATTCAGCAGTCTGCGATGCTCGCCGGCATTGTGCAGAACCCTTCGGCCTTCAACCCGCAGCGGTTCCCTGACCAGGTGCTCAAACGCCGCAATACGGTGCTGGGACAGATGCTCAAATACAAGCACATCACTCAGAAGGAATACGACAAGGCGGTCAAGACCGACCTCGACCTCGACATCCACAAGACTCCCAACGGCTGTTCGGCGGCGAAGAACAACGCGGCATTCTTCTGCGACTACGTTGAAAACGTCATCAAGAACGACGACACCTTCGGCAAGACCGTTGAAGAACGCCTCGCCTTCCTGCAGCGCGGCGGACTGACGATCAAGACCAGCCTCAATCCTGACATTCAGAAGATCGCGGACAAGCAGATCAAGAGCCGTGTCCCCGTGGGCGATCCGTCCGGTGCCGGACATGCTCTGGTGACGATTGAACCGGGCACGGGCGAAGTCATCGCCATGGCCGAGAACCGCGAATACACGGTCGGTGATGTCAAAAAGAAGGATAAGAACAAGAAGACGTCCATCAACTACACCGTCGACCGGAAGCACAACGGCGGGGGCGGTTTCCAGGTCGGTTCGACGTGGAAGCCCTTCGTGCTGGCCACGTGGCTGAAATCCGGCAAGGGCCTCAACACCACAGTCAACGCCACGAAGCGTAACTTCCCAGCGAGTTCATGGAAGTACGATGGCTGCCCGAACATGGGCGGTGACTGGGACCCGAATAACGCTGGGGACGGTGAGGGCAAGGGCTCGATGACCGCGCTGGAAGCCACGAAGCACTCCGTGAATACCGGCTACGCAGCAATGGGCAACCAGCTCAACATGTGCAAGATCATGGACACAGCCATGGACCTGGGCATTCGCTACGGCAGCGGCGAGAAACTCGATTTCAAGAACAAGCAGGGATTTATTCAGGCGCTGTCACCGTCGTCGATCCTGGGTACAACAGAGACCACCCCGATCGCCATGGCAGCGGCATTCGCCGCTTTCGCCAACGAGGGTGAGTTCTGCGGTCCGAAGCCGATCACTTCGATCAAGGACCGTAACGGCAAGAGCATCGATGTGCCCGGTGAAGGCTGCAAGCGAGTCCTCGATAAGGAGGTCGCCAAGGGCGTTGCCTACGCTCTGACGCAGACGTTCAACGGAGGCACCACAAGTCAGCTGAAGATCGGCGTTCCGGCGGGAGCCAAGACTGGTACTACGAACTTCGATGTCGGACACACCTGGCTGCTTGGCTTCACCAAGACACTGTCGACCGCCGTGTGGACCGGTGACCCCGTGGGCACTCGCGACTGGCGGACTAACGGTCAGGGTGCGGTCCGCGGCTTCGTCTACGGTGCCACGATCTCCGGTAAGACCTGGCAGGCATATATGAGCCAGGCTGTGAAGGAGACCAAGGGCAACACCGGTTTCCCCAAGCCGAGCGGTAAGTACATGGGCGGTGGAGGCTCCGGCGGCGGAGGTGGCACCGGCGGCGGTGGCACCGGCAGCCAGAACGGTGGCGGCGGCAACGGCGGCGGTGGAACCGGCGGCGGTGGCGGCGGCAGCAACAACGGCGGAGGCGGCACCGGTGGCGGAGGAGACGGCGGTAACGGCGGCGGTGGCGGCGACGAGGACGAAGCACCGGGCCTCGGCGGCAACTGAGTGCCGGGCATCCTGAGAGACAACGGGGTGGGACGATCTTTACGATCGTTCCACCCCGTTCTCGTCACTGTGGGCTTTCACACTGTGGCACGGCTGGCTGTGGGGCTGCGGGTTCTCGGCTAGTGTTGGAAACGACGAAGATCGCCGGTCGCGCTCGTGCAGAACGATCGGCGTTTCGTCCATGCAGACGCTCGCTCCGGTGACGCATCGGGGACGCGGGCACACAGATACTCAAGGAGAATCATGACCAAGTGGGAATACGTCACAGTGCCGCTCATCGTCCATGCGACGAAGCAGATCCTCGACCAGTGGGGCGAAGACGGCTACGAGCTCGTTCAGGTTATTCCGGGTCCCGACAACAACGGGCTCGTGGCCTACCTCAAGCGCCCCAAAGCCTGAGCACCCAACTGACTTGAAACACCCTCATCGAAGGACCTACCATGTCGAAGACCCTAGACCGCATTGCTGAACTCGGTCTCACCCTGCCCGATGTCGCCGCACCCGCCGGCGTCTACGTACCGGCGCTGCGCACCGGCAACTACGTCTACACCTCGGGCCAGCTGCCCGTCGTCGATGGGAAACTTCCCGCGATAGGCCACATCGGCTCGGATGTCGATCTAGAGACCGGGTACGACCTGGCACGGACCGCAGGACTCAACGCTCTCGCAGCGGTTGCCGGCGTCATCGGCGACCTCGACAAGATCGTCCGCATCGTCAAGGTCACCGGGTTCGTGAACTCGGCCGATGACTTCACACAGCAGCCAGCCGTCATCAACGGAGTCTCCGAACTCTACGGTGAGATCTTCGGCGACCGCGGCCAGCACACGCGCAGCGCCGTTGGTGTGAACACTCTTCCTCTCGGCACCCCCGTCGAGGTCGAGGTCGTCGTCGAGGTCGAGGACGATGCCGTTTAACGGACGTACCCTGGCCGTCTCGTCGGAGCTGCGTTGGCTCTTGGACCAATGGCAGTCCGACGGGCGGTTCCCGGTCCCCGAAGCACCACGCCCCGCCTCGGCGATCGTGCTGATCAGGGACTCCCTCGAAGGCTTGGAAACCTTCATCACCCGACAACTTGATGCCAGAGGAGTCGAAGACCGTAACCGCTGGGCCTACCCGGTCAGCAATCTGCGTCTCGGCGACCTGCGCAACCTGCCGCTGGCCGGATGGAACTCGGCTCGCTGCGCACGGACTCTGAGCATCGAGAACAAGTCACGGGCACTGCACCACTTCTCAGCAGCGGCCCGCATCTCGTTCGCCGCAACGGGGGTCCTGCTGGCCGAAGACGTCGACCGTGACATTGTCGCCGCACCCCAGACCGATTGGCGCGGAACACGCTCACGGCTGTTCTCCAGCGAAATCTCCTGGTCTCAGATCCTGCGCGAACGTGATCTCAAGCTGCGTCCGGATCTCTGCAAACCCTGGCTGCGGTGGATCAACACGCCAACTCAGCTGCATCGCTTCGATACCACCTATTTTGTGGCCACAGTGCCCTTCGGCCAGGACATCGACTTCCTCTCTCCGAATGAGACCTCGGGCGGGTGGAAACGGCCAGCAGACATCCTCGCCGAGGCCGGTGGGGACCCCGATAAGATCAGCGCGAGCACACGCATCATCGCCGAAAGCCTGGTCGATGTGCCCAGCGTGGGAGCCGCCATGGCCCAGGTCCGTGACCTGCATCCGCTGCGGCCCGAGGTCACCGATGACGACGGTGAATGGCGAGTCGTCATCCACCCGGGACGCGACCTCTACCGAAAAGGCACTCTGCGTGACTATGCGGTCGCCGTCGGCGATGACGAGAACGACCAGAGTCCAGGGTTCCTATCCCAGAGCGACGATGATAACAATGCCGAAACCGGCGAGGAAGAGACCGAGGAATCATGAGGATCCGCGCGAACAACCCATCCCCGATGACGCTGACGGGCACCAACACCTACGTCATCACCTCAGCCGACGACACTTCGGCAGTACTCATCGATCCGGGCCCCGAGCTGGCTGAGCACCGGGAAAATTTTCTGGCTCAGATCGGTGAGCGGAAGCTCTCAGCCATCATCCTCACCCATCAGCATGCCGACCACTCGGAGATGCTGGGCAGCGTGGAGGCATGGGCACCGGACGTGCCCGTGTACGCAGTCCTTGAGAAGTTCTCCCGCCTGAGCTCTCCTGTAGCCGATGGTGACATGATCGTATTCGGCACTGACACGGCCGATATGATGGAGGTCGTGTCGACGCCGGGGCACACGATAGACAGCATCAGCCTCATCCACGATCACGTGCTCTACAGCGGCGACACAGTGCTGGGGGAGGGGACGACGATCGTCACCCACCCGGAAGGGTCTCTGAGCGACTACCTTGAGTCACTCGACCGGCTGATCCGATTCCACGGTGACGGTGTGTTCGTGAGCATCGAGCCGGCTCATGGCCCCACGATCGAGTCTCCCGCCGAGGTTCTCGCCTACTACCGAAGCCACCGGCTTGAGCGGATCGACCAGGTCAAGGCAGCCCTGGCGCAAGGAGCGAGGACCGCATCTGCGGTCTGCGACATCGTCTACCACGACGTTGATCCCAGCGTCCGTGGGGCAGCCGAGCAGATCGTGCGGGCGCAGCTGAACTACCTCGGCGCGCTCATGCCCGAGGACGGATGAGCGGCGGTCGGACGAAGCGACGGTCAAGACGGCGAATCTGGGCCAGTCCGCGGCTGTATCTCGGGCTCAGCGTGCCTGCCATCGTGCTCACGCTCTTCCACACGTGGGGCCTCGGATACTCGCTGAGCAACCGCGGCAGCCCTGATCAGCCATGGTGTCCCGCCACGCCAGAGGGCATACCTCTCGAGCATGGACTCGGTTATGACACGAGCTTCTTCCCGCCGGGGATCAGGTGCAGCGTCGGTGCCACTGGAACCGAATGGTCGGACGAACGCTTCACTGTGCTGCCCCTCGACTTCACGATCATGTCCGTCGCCGGGATAATCGCAGTCTTCAGTGTGATCGTCCTTTTCCGGAGGGCAACAACCTCCCGGCTTCTGACCGACTCATAAAAACCTTCTCGCCGACTCTTAAAACAAGGAACTCCCCAGCCATAAAGCTGGGGAGTTCCTTGTCGTGCGACCGCGGCTTGAGATCTCAGCCGCATTCGCGCAGTGATCAGCGGGCGCGGTTGCGCATGCGCTCCATGTCGAGGATGACGACGGAACGAGCCTCGAGGCGAATGAAGCCGCGAGCTGCGAAGTCGGCGAGGGCCTTGTTCACGGTCTCACGTGAGGCGCCGACGAGCTGTGCGAGCTCTTCCTGCGTCAGATCGTGTGCGACGAGGACACCGTCCGGTGCCGGCTTCGAGAAGCGAGACGCGAGGTCCAGCAGAGCCTTGGCAACACGACCGGGGACATCGGAGAACACGAGGTCGCCCACGGTCTCGTTCGTACGGCGCAGACGCTGTGCGAGAGCCTTGAGCAGGTTCATTGCGGCCCGGGGACGCTCATCGAGCCAGGTCGTGAGGTCCTCGTGCTTGAGGCTGAGCAGCTCGGACTGAGAGACAGCGGTGACGGAGGTCGAGCGTGGACCCGGATCGAAGAGGCTGAGCTCACCGATGATCTCGCCCGGCCCGATGACCGAGAGCAGATTTTCGCGGCCGTCGGAGGACTCGCGGCCGATCTTGAGCTTGCCACTGGAGACGATATAAAGTTCGTCACCGGCATCGCCCTCGTGAAAGAGCACGGTTCCCCGACGGAGACTCCGCGGGTTCATGAACTTCATCAAAGCGCTCGTCGATTCATCGTCCAAACCTGCGAAGAGCGTTGCGCCCCGCACAACTTCAATATCCACTGTGTCCTCCTTGTCGTGGTAATCACAGATAAATCTACCTGGTCAACGGTGCTGATACCAGCAAAGGCGCGGGAGTTTGCGGCATTAGTGCAAAACAAGGGGTTTTGCTTGCGTTTCTTCCGTCCTCGCCGAGGTGGGCCACGGTTGCGTGCGAACGTTCCCGTTCGCCGGGTCAGTGTAGGGCCACCTCGGCGATGTGAGGCACGCAACTGCGGAAATCCGGGGCACGGATTAGGATGGTGAGTCGTGTTGACGGTGGCAGAGAAGAGCGCGCGGAAGTTCGCCAAGGAAACCCCATTGGGCAAGACCCGACGGGCCAGGAAGATTCATCGCATCCTCGCGGAGGTGTACCCGAATGCGAAATGCGAGCTCGACTTCGAGACCCCGTTCCAACTCCTCATCGCCACGGTCCTTTCCGCGCAGACCACAGACATCAGGGTCAATGCGGTGACACCGGGACTGTTCTCTGTCTTCCCTGATGCGCACAGCCTCGCGGTGGCCAACCTCATCGAGGTCGAGGAGCTCATCCACTCGACCGGCTTCTACCGGGCGAAGTCCCGCAACATCGTCAAACTCGCCAACGAACTCGTCGACACCTACGACGGCGAGGTTCCGAACTCCTTGGACAAGCTGGTCAAGCTTGCCGGTGTCGGACGAAAGACCGCGAATGTGGTGCTCGGCAACGCGTTCGACACCCCCGGCCTGACCGTGGACACGCACATGGGGCGATTGGCACGCAGGCTCGGCTGGACCGACGAAACTGATGCGGTCAAGGCCGAACACGACATCGCGGCACTGTTCCCGAAGAAAGAACTGACCCTGCTCTCCCACCGCGTCATCTTCCACGGACGGCGCATCTGCCACTCGCGCAGACCCGCCTGCGGAGTCTGCCCATTGATGGCCTTGTGTCCCTCGTTCGGGACCGGGGAACTGGATCCGGAGAAGGCGCGCGCGATGCTCCGATTCGAAATGGCGCCTGAAGCATGAGCGCCGAAGCGTATGAGCATTCGCAGGTGGGACAGAGTTTGACAGGGCAGGGAACCTCTGGGCAAGGGATGAGCGGGCATGACTCCGTCGCACACGATCAGACGCTGCGAACCCAACTGGAACACCTGGCTGCCTCGAATGGTTCACCCGAATGGCTGCGACTCGCTCAGGCTCCCGACGACGGTTCGGTGCATGATGCCGCCGTCCTCATGCTCTTCGGCAGGGGAGGGCAACCGCGCACAGACGCCGGCCGAGCCGAGTCATCACGCTTGGCTGACTTCGGCGTCGACGATGTCGATATCGTCTTGCTCCAGCGGGCCAGCACGCTTCGCAACCATCCCGGGCAGGTGGCTTTTCCCGGTGGCGGGCGGGACCCGGAAGACGACTCCTTGGCCGCTGCGGCACTGCGTGAGGCGCAGGAGGAAGCTGGGATTGTGCCCTCGACGGTCGAGGTGCTCGGGCAGATGGACTCGCTCTACATTCCCGTCAGCAAGTTCCAGGTCACCCCTGTCATCGGGTACTGGGCGCAGCCGGGGGCGGTGCGAGTGATGGACAAGTCAGAGTCGTATTCCGTCTACCGAATCTCTGCCGCTGACCTGGTGGCACCGGCCAATCGGGGCACGTTCTCCCGGCCGGATCTGAAGCTCACCACTCCGGCCTTCGACGTCGGAGTTCTCAAGGTGTGGGGCTTCACAGCGGGCATCCTCGACTTCGCTCTCGATCACCTCGGCTGGGCGACGGACTGGGACCGCGACGTCCGTATCGATATCGACTTCTGAGGCCGGTGCTTCCTTCGTTTCGGCGGTGAGGGCTCGCGGCAAATGTCGTGTCATTGGCGAGTACTAGCCTGTTTGGTATGGAAGCAGAGACGGTTCCCGACGTCACCACCGAGATCCACCGGTGGCATGAGGTGCTGTCGAATCTGCCTCCGGCCCTCAGCGAGGTTGAGGCGATCGCTCGGATCACTGCACTCGAGGAACTGACGTCTGCCGCGACCGCTGCCCAAGCCAGGGAAACCCTGACCTTCGACATGCACCGACGCAACAGCGAAGCCGAAGACGGAGTGCCAAGCAGAATGCAGGGCAAGAGTGTCGGCGCAGAGATCGCACTCGCCCGCAAAGTCTCCCGAGCCCGAGGCAGCACGCTGCTGAAATTCTCGCGCTCCCTGCTCATCGATCTGCCCCAGACTTATTCGGCGCTGAAATCCGGCCGCACATCCGAAGAGAAGGCTCGTGCCGTTGCGAAGGAAACCGATGGGCTTCCCCGGGACAAACGTCGACAGATCGACGAGCGGATGGCCGATCGCCTCGCCGAGGTGGGAGTCGGGCGGTTGGGCAACGAAGTCCGGGCTCTGGCACAGCAGGTCGACCAGAAGGCCGCCGTTGAGCACCTTGAGAAATGCACTGAGGAACGGGCAGTCTCGGTTCGTCCGGCCCCAGGCAACATGGCCTATCTCAGTGCACTGCTGCCCATGCCCCAGGCCGTGGCCGTGTACACAAACCTGAAGAAGTCGGCGGCCTCCCTGATTGGGACGGGAGATGCAGGCCAACGCTCACAGTCCCAGGTGATAGCGGACCTGCTCGTCGAGCGGACAACTGGCCAGGAGTGTGCCGCCGCGGTTCCGACCGAGATCCATCTTGTGATGAATGATGACAGCTTGGTGTGCGCCGGCGAGGAGCCGGCCTGGCTTCCGGGTTTCGGCCCCGTACCCGCTGGAGCCGCCCGGAAGTTCGTGGCAGGGAACGAAGCGGCCGTCTTCCTGCGCAGGCTCTATGCACGCCCCGACGACGGCCAGCTGGTGCGCATGGATTCCCGGCGTAGGGAGTTCCCCGGGCTGCTGCGACGCATGATCGTCATTCGTGACGACGTCTGCCGCTCACCGTGGTGCGATGCACAGATCAAGCACGCCGACCATGCCAGAGCCTTCGCCGCCGGCGGCGATACGGATTGGGACAACGCCTCGGGCCTGTGCGCCGCCTGTAACTTCGTCAAGGAACTCAACGGTCGGAAGCACTTAGCGACTCCCGAGAAGCTGATTGTGAAGACCCCGACGGGCAACCGCTACGAGACCCGGACCAAACCCATCGACTCCCGCGCCGGCAAGTCCTCTGCAGTCGACAGTGAGGTTGAGGCAGCCGAGAGCAAACCTGGTGAGGTTGAGGCAGCCGAGGGTGAGTTCGACGTGACGAAGCGACGACGTCGCCCGGAAACCAGCCGGGCCCACGGCCCGCCGAAAAAACGAAGACAGCCACATGACAAGCCACGATCACGTCGCGAGAGCAGCCCGGTCGAATTCCTGTTCGGCGAAAAGATCTGCGCGTACATCATCACAATGCCTGCCGAGTGAATGCACTCGGTGGCGCCGGGCCGAGCCCGACGCCACCGAGTGTGGAGCTGTTCTGCTGTGCTTTGTTGCGAGATCTGTCAGTAACGCGGACCTGAAGGGTTCTTCAGTGCGCGCTTGACCGAGGCGAACAACGACTTGGCCGAATCGATCGCTGTGCCCGGAACCGGGTTGCCCTTCTTGAACAGCGGCAGGGCAATCAGAACGAGGATGATGGCGAGCACCGCGAGGATGCCGAAGACAATGAGGAAGCTTCCCCACCACGGCCAACCCAGGCCCTCGTGGAATGCGGCGGCCCCGGCGAAAATCACCATGAACGATGACAAGAACAAGAAAAACAGGGCCACGACAGCAAGTGCCGATCCAATGCCCAAGTTCTTCGCCCCGGCTGTGGCTTCAGCCTTGGCCAGCGCAATTTCTTCCTCGGCGATCGCTTTGGAATCGTCGCCGATGCCTTTGATCAGTTCGCTGATCGACCTCTCAGCCATGAGTGCTCCTATCGACAAAAACTTGGACAATCTTTCTTAAGAGTAGTCTGAACGCGCCCGGTGACCAAAGAAATACGGGCAGTAAAACGAGAAAAACCCGCCAGATGAATCCGGAACGGCTCTTTGCGAGCATCCGTTCTCACCGGCGGGTTTGCCTCAGTGTCGCCTTAATGCAGCAGGATCAGTCCTTTGACACAGATTCTTCGATTAGATCCATGACCGAGGAGTCGGCCAGGGTCGAGGAGTCTCCCACCTTGCGGTGTTCGGCGACGTCTTTGAGCAGACGGCGCATGATCTTGCCGGAGCGTGTCTTCGGCAGTTCGGACACGATATGAACCTTTTTCGGCTTCGCGATCGGCCCGATGTCCTTGCCGACGTGCTTCCGCAGCGTCTCGGACGTTTCCGGAGAGTCCTCGACATCGTTGCCCACGATGACGAACGCGACGACGGCCTGGCCGGACGTATCGTCGGCAGCTCCGACCACAGCTGCCTCGGCGACATAGGGGTGAGCAACCAAGGAGGACTCGATCTCAGTAGTCGACAGACGGTGCCCCGACACGTTCATCACGTCATCGACACGCCCGAGGAACCAGATGTCACCATCTTCATCGCGCCTGGCACCATCCCCTGCGAAATAGGTGTCCTCGAAGCGTGACCAATAGGTCTCTTTGAAGCGCTCGGGATCTTTCCAGATACCGCGCAGCATGGACGGCCACGGCTGACGAATGACGAGCAGCCCGCCCTCTGGGCCGGCGGGGCTGTTGCCCTCATCGTCGACGACATCGACGGAGACGCCGGGAATGGGACGCTGCGAGGATCCTGGCTTCGTCGACATCACACCGGGAAGCGGAGCGATCATATGCGCGCCGGTCTCCGTCTGCCACCAGGTGTCGACGATGGGGCAATTCTCACCGCCGACGACGCGGTGGTACCAGCGCCAGGCTTCCGGGTTGATCGGTTCGCCGACGCTGCCGAGCAGGCGAAGGCTGGAGAGATCGTACTTGGCTGGGATCTCCTCGCCCCATTTCATGAACGTGCGGATCGCCGTCGGTGCGGCATAGAGGATCGTTGCCTTGTACTTCTCGATGATCTCCCACCAGCGGCCCTGGTGAGGAGTGTCGGGTGTGCCTTCGTAGACAATCTGCGTGACGCCAGCGGCCAACGGACCGTAGGTGACGTAGGAATGTCCGGTGACCCAGCCGACGTCGGCCGTGCACCAGAAGACATCGGATTCGGGCTTGATGTCGAAGACGGCCTTCATGGAGTAGAGCACCTGAGTGAGGTATCCGCCTGAAGTGTGCAGAATGCCTTTCGGCTTACCTGTCGTTCCCGAGGTGTAGAGAATGAACAGCGGGTTCTCGGAATCGAAGAACTCGCATTCGTGTTCAGGACTCATGGTTTCCATGGTCTCGTCCCACCACTGATCCCGGCCGTCGACCATTTCGACGTCCTGACCGGTGCGGCGGACCACGAGAACGGTTTCGACGGGAGTGTCTCCGTGCGACATAGCTTCGTCGACGGCGGGTTTGAGGCTGGTGGCCTTGGTGCGGCGGTAGCTGCCGTCCGCGGTGATGACCACGCGTGCCTCGGCATCGATGATGCGTGAGCGCAGCGCGTCGGCAGAGAAGCCGCCGAAGACAACAGAATGGGCTGCGCCGAGGCGGGCGCAGGCGAGCATTGAGATCATCGCTTCAGGGATCATGGGCAGGTAGATTGCCACGCGATCTCCGGCTTTGACCCCGAGGTCGGTGAGGGCGTTGGCCGCTTTGGACACTTCGGCGAGCAGTTCTGCGTAGGTGAAGGAACGGGAGTCGCCGGGTTCCCCCTCGAAGTTGATGGCAACGCGATCGCCGTTGCCCGCGATGACGTGGCGGTCGAGGCAGTTGTAGGCCACGTTGAGTTTGCCGCCGATGAACCACTTGGCGAATGGAGGGTCAGTCCAGTCGAGCACTTCGCCGAAGTCTTCGTTCCAGTCAACGAGGTCACGAGACTGCTCGGCCCAGAAGCTCAGGTAATCGGCATCGGCACGTTCGTATTCGTCGGCCTTGACATTGGCGGCAGCAACGAACTCTTCAGATGGGGCAAAGGTTTCGGATTCTGCTGTGCTGTCGGTCATTTTTCCCTCCGGCTTCATTGATGGATCGAAAATTCTAGTTGCACTGTATACCCGAGAAGGGCCCCGGGGGCACCGTCGTCCGTTCGATGAACGGTGGTTTGCGGGGGTAGCAATCGCACAGAGCCTGTGCTATACGGCACACTCTATGAGCCGAGTGAAACGGGAGCGAGGCCCATCCTGATATTCAACGACAGCTGACAGGCGGCACAGAAGGAGTGCGCAGGGGGTCCTGTTCTGCAAGGATGGGGTCGGAGTCTGTCAGGATGGAAACTAGACAGACACATGAAGTTTGACGACCCTGTCCCCACGAGCGACTGGAGCAATCGATGAGTTCGCCGCAGCACCCCACCGGATCGGGACCACAGCAGTGGCACGATCCGCACGCGCAGAACCCCGGGCCGAGTAACCAACCACCGTTCGGCCAGGGGCCGGCGTACGGATCAGGACCTGCTTTCGGTGCCGGCCATGAATCTCAGTCGTCCGGGCCCGGAGGGTACGGCGGTGGTCCTGTGGGTTCGGCTGGCCCAGGTCCCTATGGTTCAGGTGGACCGGGACCCTATGGTTCAGGAGGCCCAGGGCCTTACGGTTCAGCCGGACCAGGACCCTACGGTTCGGGTCCAGTCCCGCAGAACACCGGCCCGAGCCCTTACGGTTCAGCTCCAGGACCCGGTCCCTACGGCTCAGCGCCGGGGCCATATGGTTCGGGAGGACCGGGACCCTATGGTTCTGCGCCTGGTCAGTTCGGCTCTGCGGGGCCTGGCGTTCAGAAGAGTCCTCGCACCGGACCGGGTCTTCTCGGTCCGCTGACCCTGCGCGATCTGTTCCTGCTCTTCGCGGGACTTCTTTCGCTGGTTGTTCTCTTCGTGCCGTTCAAGACCGCTGGATTCGTCTCGTGGTCGATGTGGCAGTGGTCCATCGACGCTATGGGCACCCTGACTTTCGATGTGTTCGGAATCTGGTTGATCGTGGCTGCTGTCCTTGTCGGCAAATTCGGCAACGGCAGTCTCAAGGTCGGTTCCCTCAGTCTTGATCAGGCGATCTCGGTTCTCTCCGGTGCTGCGTTCACCTTCGCATTCGTTCACCTGCTGACCTCGGTTCAGTTCTGGCACGTCGGAGCGTACCTCGCGTTCTTCGCAGCTTTGATTGCCTTCTTTGCGGGCGTATTCACAATGCTCCCCTTCTTCAACAAGGAGTTCGTGATTCGCGAGGACGTTGCCGCGCATCCGAAGGCACGCCCGGTGACCAAGAGCGTGCCGCACCCAGCCCCAGTAGCGAATATGCCAGGTGCCCACAACGGCCCGGGTGGGTTCGGTGCGCCCTACGGTAGCCAGCCCAATGGCGGCCAGCCCAACGGTCCGATCGGTTCGCAGGGTCAGCCAGGTGCCCCTATGCATCCGGGACAGCCAGGCGGCCCCGGACAGTACGATGGACAGAACCAGTTCGGCGCAGGGGGACAGCCAGGACAGCCCGGTCAGCCAGGTGGCGCCGATCAGTTCGGACAGCCCGGTCAGCAGGGTGGAGCGAATCAGTTCAGCCAGCACGATCAGCAAGGGCAGTTCGGCCAGCCAGGCCAGTCGGGGCAGTTCGCTGCGCCGGAGCAGAACGGCCAGCCCGGTGGACAAGACCAGATCGGTCAGCCGATCGGAACCGGTGGCAACAGTCCATATGCTCCACCCGAGCAGCAGGCGCAGGAGTCGTCTTTTGACTCTGCAGCGGCTGCCGATGACTCGGCGGACCAGGCAGTGCAGAGCACCGGGTCAGGTCAGACCTACCTGGGCGACCAGCACCCACAAGACCCACAGCACACTCAGAGTGAACCGACGCAGACTTTTGGCTTCGGTGCTCATCGTGAAGAGTCGCCGTGGAGCAACGACGGTGAAACAGCAGTTCAGGCTCCGGTGCCTGCTGACAGTTCAAACGTCAGCGCCCCACAGTCTGACAGTGGTGACAACGATTCGTTGGGAGCGGGCACGACTGCTGCTGTCGCAGGTGCAGGCGTCTTGGGCGCCGGTGCAGCTGTTGCTGGAGCCGCATCCGCGAGCTCGGATTCGGACCGGAGCTCGGATTCCGAAGACGGTTCTGAATCGGAACGTCGGCGCGGACGGCATGCCGCCCCCAGCACGGACACCGAATCCGAGGCAACTGGCGCACAGACCGACAGCGAAACCGATCATGTTGCAGGTGAGACCGCGACATCGTCTCCGGAAGAGTCCTCAGCACTGATCGGCGACGATTCTGCTTCTCCTGCGGAGGGCAGTTCGTTCGCCACGAAGGTCAACGCTCACGACTCGGACACCAACGTTCGTGCCTCCGAGGGAGTAGCGCTGAAGCCGGAGAACGATTCGAACGGCTCGACTGACTCAGCCGATTCAGCCGACTCTGCGAATGCCGACCGCAGCGAGGGCAGCACAACAGGAGGCGACGCCACTGTCGTCAACGGATCCGCCGCAACCAGCGTTGCAGAGTCCGATTCGGAACGTCAGACTCATCCGGAAGCTGACGAACCGACGCAGTATGTGCCCGTCGGCGGTCACAGCAATGACGACCGCAGCAGTAACGGTCACAGCGGCAGCGGCTCGGACACCGGAGAAGCAAGGGGACGTGCCGGAGACAACGCCGAGAATGCGCCCTCAGCTCCACAGTTCGGAGCTGCGAACGTTTCATCGAATTCGTCGTCGAACACCTCCACGATCGACGAGGACGAGACTGTCGTCCAGAGTGCAGTTCAGCCCGGCAATAATCCTGACGACCGCGAGGACGGGTCGGGTGAGAACCGGAATGACGCTGATCAGGGCGGGGCCAACCACGGAAATGGCCAGACCGTCATCCAAGCGTTCTGGTTCGCCGTTCCCGAACCGCGCGAAGCCGTGGATGCGACCACCGGTATGCCGGTGTTCACGATCTACCCGGGAGACTGGTTCCTCGGGCTCGAAGACAACGGTTCGTGGTTCAAGGTCCGTGATTCCGACGGTCGTGAAGGACTCCTGCGCAACACCGAAGGTGTCCAGCGGGGCTGATTCCATATCGGTCGACTCGTGTGCTCGGGCTTGTGGACAATGATCCGAGCACACGACGTCTGACCAACTGAGCTGAAAGCGCCGAACCGCGCCCATGGGGCACATGGCCAGGCCAGATGCTCAAGCCGACCAGACAGGGGCGGCTCCTGTGACTTAAGCGCACAGGAGCCGCCCCTTCTGTGTTCTGTCCACAGGCTGTCTATCCGTGCTGTCCTCAACGAGGAGGGCAGGACCACGCTGTCACCATGCAGGTAGCACTCATCACCGACCTCGGCGCCATCACCGACGAATGCGCACGAGTGGCCGAAAGCATCGGCATCTCACTCAAGGTTCTGCCTCCGGATTCGGGCGGTTGGCAGAACGCTTCGCTCATTCTCCTCGGCGAGGACGTTCGCGAAGCCCCGCCCACCGACCATGCGGACCGCATCCTCGTCGTCCTTGACGGGGATGAACCCAGCTCGGCATGGAAACGTGCGGCCCACCTCGGCGTCGAACAGTTGGCGGTTCTGCCCTCTGCCGCCGAATGGCTGAGCGGACGCATGATCGCAGCCGTCGAACCACCTGTGACACCTGGTGTGACTGTCGGAGTTGTCGCCGGGTGCGGAGGAGCGGGCGCTTCGGTGCTCTCGTGTGCTCTCGCCCGCCGCGCCGGACCGGATGTGAGCACCGTCCTCGTCGACGCCGATCCCCTGGGCGGTGGACTCGATCTGGTGCTCGGAGCAGAGCAGGTCCCCGGACCCCGTTGGGCCGATCTCAGCGCTTCACGCGGACAGCTTCGCCCCTCGACTCTGAGTCAGGCATTGCCACGCCACGAGGGCCTGGCGATCCTGTCCTGGGGTCGGGACGACATCCTCGATCTCGACCCGGATGTCTTCGATGACTTCCTGGCCGCTGCCGGGCAGGCGTTCGAACTCGTCATCGTGGATCTGCCACGCCACGCCCCACCACAGTGGACTCGCCGCTGCCATCATGTTCTCCTTGTCTCCCCGGCACGGGTCAGGTCGGCAGTGGCGGCATCTCAAGTCGCCAAACGACTGTCCCAATCCCATCCTGACGTTCGTCTCGTCGTTCGTGACACCGGCGCCGGAGGGCTCGATGCCGAGCTCCTCGCGGAATCCATCGGCCTCGACCTCGCCGGCAGCATCCGCGACGACCGTGGTCTGTCCGCGGCCGTCGACCGCGGCGAGGGCATACCGGGCGGGGCACGGCTGGGAAAGCTCGTCGACCGACTCCTGGGGGAGTGGGTGGAATGAGCGAATGGCTCGACGCCACGCTCGTGGCGGAGGTGCGCAAGACTCTGCTCGACAATCCGGGACCAGTGACCACAGCAGCCGTCGCCGAGGCGGTTCAACGGACCGGTCGGGTGCTCGGTTCCAGCGCCCTCCTCGAACTTGTGAACCGACTGTCCGCGCAACTCTCAGGTGCCGGCCCCCTCCAATCGGTGCTGGAAGTTGCCGACACCACCGATGTCTTCGTCAACGGACCACGTGAGATCTTCGCCGACACCGGAACGGGCCCCCAGCTACTCGACCTGTCTTTGGGCTCCGAGGACGAAGTACGGTCCTTGGCCGTGCGCTTGGCGGCTCTGGGCGGCCGGCGTCTCGATGATTCCTCGCCGTTCGTCGATGTCAGACTGCCCGACGGGGTGCGCATGAACGCGATCGTGCCACCGATCTCCGGTGAGCACACCACGATCTCCTTCCGCGTTCCCCGGCACGCTGGTTTTACCTTTGACCAACTATGCGCGGGCGGATTCATTCCCGACGAGGTGCACGAACTCCTCATCGATGCGGTCCGATCTCGCGCCAACATCCTCATCTCCGGTGGCACAGGAACCGGAAAGACGGTCCTCCTCGGCGCTCTTCTGGGGCTTGTCGACTCGGATCACCGCATCGTCATCGTCGAGGACTCTCGGGAGCTCATCGTCGGGCACTCCCACGTGGTCCAGCTCGCCGCGCGCCAAGCCAATGTCGAAGGCGGTGGTGAGGTGACGTTGACGGACCTCGTCCGCAACGCCCTGCGGATGCGCCCCGACCGCCTCGTCGTCGGAGAGTGTCGCGGAGCCGAGGTTCGGGACATGCTCACGGCACTGAACACCGGCCACGAGGGCGGCAGCGCCACAATCCATGCGAACACGGCCGAAGCCGTACCCAGCCGCGTGGCAGCACTGGGAGCCTTGGCGAACATGAGTCCACAAGCCGTGTTCTCGCAATTTTCCACCGCCATCGACCTCGTCATCCACCTGCGACGAATCGGAGCGGATCGAGGAATCACGGAACTGGCAATCCCGATCCGGGAGAACAGCAGCGGGGTCACGATGGAACCCGTCTGGGGTCGTCCCTCTCCGCTGTCCGAGGGAACGTTCAATCGTCGTGCGCTGAGCCGATTCGAAGCAGTGCTCGAGCAGAAGGCAGCCTGATGATCGCCGCCCTCGGAGTGCTGATGGCACTGAGCATCATCCTCAGCGCACCGCTGGATCCGGCAGCGCGACTGCAGGATCTGCTCCGCCCACGTCAGGACCGAGACGACTCCAGCCGGGGTCGACGACAAACCAAAGAGGACCCAGAGCAGGAGAAACTATGGGCGATTTCAGCGGTGGAGAACTGTGCGCATCTGCTCAAGGTGGGCATGACTCCGCAGGCAGTGATGGCGACTCTGAGCAGGCAGAATGCACAACTGGCACCGATCTCACGTGCGATCTCTCTGGGGGAAGAGCCCGGACGAGCCATTGCCACCAGGGGAGCGGCACTGCCAGCGGCAGCGGCCGCAATATTTGCCGGCATGTCGTCCGTGTGGACCGTGTCGGAACGGTCCGGTGCACCCGCAGCCGACATGATTCTCCGGTATGCGAAGGCACAGCGCAGTGCCCTCGACGCCGATCGGGAAAGACGTATCGCCATGGCCGGACCTCGCGCGACAGTCCGCGTGCTCAGCTGGCTGCCACTGATCGGTATCGGTCTCGGCCTGCTGATCGGCGTCCAACCAGGTGAACTCTTCTCGGGCCTGCCGGGGCGGTTGAGTATCGGGGGTGGATTCGCCCTCTACTTTCTTGGTCGCTGGTGGATGAGGCGAATGATGATTCGGGCGGAGCGCTGAACGATATGACCGCAGTCCTGGTGGGCGCACTCATCGCGATCGGAGCCCTGCTGTGGTCGGGCAGGTCCGACGGGCGGCTGAGACGTCTGCTCGACGGGCAGGGTGTACGAGTTGGCGGTTCCTCTGGTCGAGATGGCGTCGACCGCACTGCTGCAGATGAACCCCGCAGGAATTCGCAGCTTGATACCCGGCCGGTTTCTCGGGTAGACGATGACCTGCTCGCCTTCGACCTTGACCTCGTGGCCATCTGCCTCACCTCCGGGCTGCCGATCCCGGTTGCACTGGCATTGACCGCCGAGGCGACAGACGACCGATCACGCCTGGGGCGAATCTCGCGATCCATGACGATCGGAGGCCAAGACCTGTCCGATGATGACCGACTTGTTCCCGTTCTCGAGGTCTTCGAATTCTCTGAACACACGGGCGTCGGTCCGGCCCCACTCATCGAGTCTGTCGCGAAGGAACTGCGGGACTCCTCCCGCCGGCGACGACAGGAGGCAGCTGCGGCCTTGGGCGTCAAACTTGTCGTGCCGCTCGGAGTCTGCATCCTGCCGTCATTCCTGCTGCTATCGGTCGTTCCCGTTGTCATTTCGCTGCTATCGGATCTGACGACCGTCTTCTTCTGACACAACCTGCCGACTTCACGCTTCGACTGCGCTCGCTGACCCCACCCGTCGTGTGCCCATTTCGGCTGTTTCAAGCGACCGTCGACCGGCCGTTCAGCTGACCTTGCTAAGGTCGGGGGATGGCACCGGTAACGCCCTTCGATCAACTGTCCAACGTCGAACAAGCTGAAGCATACGCTGACAACCTCTTCACAGGTCGGCACGTACGGCTTCGTCCGCTCCAGCAAGAGGATCTTCCCTACCTCGAACAGTGGTGGTTCGACCCCTCGATCGTGGTCCTTCAGAACCACACAGTCCTCCCGCGTCCCGAAGGCGGAGTGTCCGAAGAGTTCTCGCTGTGGAGCGCGAACAAGGACACGAACGCAGTCGGCTTCAGCATCGAACTGCTCGAGACCGAAGAATTCGTCGGCCACGTGACACTCTTCGGCCGGAATTCGGTCAACCAGTCCGCCACCCTGGCCATCATCCTCGGACCCGAGTTCCACGGCCGCGGCTATGGCTCCGATGCTGTGCGTTTGGGCATCAAATACGGCTTCCTGCAGTTGGGACTCAATCGTATCGAGCTGCAGACATGGGCGTTCAACACTCGCGGTATCGCCTCATACACGAAGGCCGGATTCGTCGAAGAAGGGCGCCGTCGTGAGGCTGTCTTCTTCAACGGTCGCCGTCACGATGAAGTCCTGATGGCGATCCTCAAGGAGGAGTGGGCAGGCAGAGGCTGACCCTTGGCCGTCTGATCCACACACTCCGTGCTTCGCAGGTTGAGGCTCAGTCGATCGAACCGACTCGAGTGCGCCAGCCTGTGGAGTCTGGCTCGACTCGAGCGTGTATCGGCTGTGGACGCTGAACCTGTTTCCACAGCCTGATTGTCGGCTCTGGACGTGAGCCCGCGTCCCCTCCAACACTGAAATTCCCTTCGCAGACCGCGAACGGGGGCTTCAACGAGGAGGAGACTATGAGCACAGGAACTAAGGCGAAGGACTGTGACGGGCCGTTGTACCCGCAATGGGGCGATGCGCGCGGCGTCGGTACCGACACCAGCACCGACACCGACCCAGATACGTCTGCAGGCGCCATCGACAGCGCAGAATCGTGGCGAGAGGACGACTCCCCAGAACCATGGGGCCCCGACGCAGGAGCGACGACCGCAGAATATGCGATCACCACCCTCGCAGCCTGCGGATTCGCAGCGCTGTTGGTCGTCATTCTGAAATCGGAACCGATCAAAGAACTCGTCACCGGCGTGATCCAGACAGCGCTCGGACTCGGAGCCTGACGTGGCGACCGGATGTTCCTGTGACCGACGAGGAAAGCAGCACCGGGATGCGGGTACGGCCACGGCCGAATTCGCTGTCGTCATGCCCGCCATCGTGCTTCTCATCATCGTGCTCACAGGAGCAGCCGCCGTCGGCTTCTCCCAGCTGAGAGCCTTCGACGCAGCCAGATCTGCGGCCCGGGAAATCGCCCGCGGCGAGCCTCAGGCAGCGGTCGTGACCGAAGCGAAGAAGCACGCCGGACAGGCCTCCGAAGTGCTGGTCCGTTCCGAAGGCGGATATTCGACGGTGACCGTCACCATCGAACTTCCCGCGGCAATCATCTTCATCAACGAGGTCGAGGCCGAGGCAACGGCGCGAACTGAGGGCGACCGCTCCACTACCAGTGAGGCGCTGGGTCCTCACACGTCAGGCGGACTGCCGTGACGAATATCGTTGCCGGACTGTGTTCGATGATCCTGGTCCTCGTCACCGCCATCGGTGGACTCAGCCAAGCCTTCGCGGCCCACAGCACGGCGCAGAGTGCCGCCGATCTGGCCGTGCTCGCAGCAGCAGACGCAGTTCGCGGACTCGCTGCCGGTGAACCCTGCGACATCGCGAAGGAGGTCGCGAAGCGCAACGGGGCAGCCGTCACCGACTGTCGAGCCTCAACGTCTGAGCAGAGCGCCTATATTCAGGTTGAAGTCGACATCCCCGGTCCCCTCCCCAAAGTGAAGGAGAAGGCCGTGGCCGGGAAGTAGAACAGATGGTCAGAGATGAAGGAGCTGGTCAGTCCAAGATGGTGCGCAACAGCCGCAAAGCTGCATCCTTCTCCAAGGGTTCATTGCCGTTTCCACACTTCGGTGACTGTACGCACGACGGGCAGCCATCGGCGCAATCGCACGCCGAGATTGCATCGCGTGTCGCTCCGAGCCATCCTTCGATGACCTCATAGCCGCGTTCGGCGAATCCGGCACCACCGGCAAGACCGTCGTAGACGAAGACCGTGGCCATTCCGGTGTCAGCGTGCCGGGCGGTGGAGACACCGCCGATGTCCCAGCGGTCGCAGCCGGCAAACAGCGGCAATAGGCCGATGGAGGCATGCTCGGCCGCATGAACGGCGCCGGGCAGGTCAGCGGCGACGATCTCAGCTTCATCCAACAGGGTCTGTGGAATCGTCCACCACACTGCCTTGGTCTCCAAGGAACGTTCGGGCAGATCGAGCTCGTGTTCGGCGATGATCGCCCCGCCACGCTTGGCCCGCATCCGGTACGCGACGACATGATCTTTCACGCCGACAGTCCCGCTGCACACCGTGACTCCAGACGGCAGAGCCCGCTGCTGATCGGTGCCGACGATGTCGATCTCGGTCTGCGACCGGGCCTGCGTCGTGTAATCGACCTCGGCGCGCTCCACGAATGCAACATGATCCTCGAGATCAAGATCGAGGACAGTGAAATCGGCACCCTGATGCGTGTAGACCGCGCCGGGATGGGCGCCGGTGAAGGCCCCGGACTCATCGACAGTGCCCAAGAGTGCACCGGTGCTGGCCTCGACCAGACGGAACTGGCCGCCACCGCTGCCACGAATATCAGACATGTTCGCTGCCGGTTCATCCTTGGCCCAGAACCATCCGGTAGGGCGTGCGCGCAGGAGCTTTCGCTCGACCAGATCAGCGAGCACCTCGGCGGAGTTGGACGGAAAATGGACAAGATCGGCTTCCCGCAACGGCACCTCTGCAGCCGCAGCACACAGGTGCCCTCCCAGAACATGCGGATTCCCGGGATGGATGACTCCCGCATCGACGGGAGCATCGAAGATGACCTCAGGATGGTTCACAACATAAGTGTCCAGCGGGTCGTCACGGGCGATGAACACGGCCATCCACCGCTGTCCCGCACGACCGGCGCGTCCCGCCTGCTGCCACAGTGACGCCAAGGTACCGGGCCAGCCGGAGATGATGACGAGGTCAAGGCCGGAGATGTCGATTCCGAGCTCAAGGGCATTCGTCGACGCAACCGCCAGCAGACGACCCGACCGCAGTGCGGATTCGAGAAGTCTGCGCTCCTCGGCTAGATAGCCGCCGCGATAGGCCGCGACCTTGTCCTTCAATGAGCCATCGACCTGACTGACCTGGTCACGGACGGTCGAGGCCAGGGCCTCCGTGCCGCGACGGGAGGCGATGAACGCAATCGAGCGATACCCTGCACACATTGCATCGGTGAGGATATCGGCGGCTTCGACCAGTCCGCTGCGGCGCTCGCCTCCCGGAGAGACCGGTGGTTCCCAGAGAGCGAAGCTGCCCTGGGCTCGAGGAGACGAATCCTGACTGACTGCGTGCACTTCGCGTCCGGTGAGCTTGGAGAACGCCTCATCTGGGTTCGCCATCGTCGCCGAAGCTCCAATGACCACTGGGTGTGCCCCATAATGGGCGGCGATGCGCAGCAGACGCCGCAGGATCAGTGCGACATGAGAGCCGAAGACTCCCCGGTAGCGGTGGGCCTCGTCGATGACGATGAAGCGCAGTGATTTGAACAGCCGCGAGAACCGTTCATGCTGCGGCAGTATCCCACGATGAAGCATGTCCGGGTTGGTGAAAATGATGTTCGCATGCCGCCGGGCCCAGTCCTTGGACTCCTGAGGCGTGTCACCGTCGTAGGTCGCCGGCCGCATTCCCTGGACGATGAGCTTCTCCAAGTTCGCCATCTGATCGGCGGCCAACGCCTTCGTCGGTGCGATGTAGATAGCCGAGGAGGTGCGCAGCTTCGTGCGGGTGCTCTGAATGGCTTCGAGGACCGGAAGCCAGAATCCCAAGGATTTCCCCGAGGCGGTGGGGGTGGCTATGACGACATCGGATCCGTCTCGCGCGGCCTGTGCTGCCTCGCACTGGTGGTCCCACAGCTGATCGACGCCGATGGCATGACAGGCGTGTTTGAGTTCCTCATCGATCCACTCCGGCCAGTCCGACTCATGTTCGAACCGCTGTGGAATATCGCGCACGTGGACGATCCGGTCATCCCGGGCACCGAAACCGGTGACGATGTCGAGAAGAGCAGAAGAGGCCATGGCCCCAATTATGGCTCAGTCGGACACATCGGGGCACAGTCGTTAGGATCTGTGTGTGAGTGAACAAGACATGACCCTCGTGGCAGACCGACTCTACAAGGCTGGATACACAGAGCCGCGACTCCGACAGTTCTGGGGTGGACCCATCGCCTCCGCGCTGGTGCGCAACAACGCCGCCCCCGCGATCCACCACTGCCAGAAGGTGTTCGAAGCAGCCGAGACACAGACGACTTTTGACCAGCACCTGGCGGCGCTTGCCATGCTCTTTCACTTCCATCGTTCGGTCAGCACCGAAGCGGCGCGTGCCGCACTCGGTGAGGACGCGTTCGGAGTCGCCATCCACAGTGGACTGCTCGAGACGAGCAACCACGCCGAAACCAGCACCCGCGCCGAGGTGGGGGATAATGGACGCGTGTCCGCTCCGTTCGCGGTCACCCCTTATGACTTGCCGGTCGGCGTCCCTCGGGGATTGCGTCACGGTGACGAAAATCTCTACCTCGTCAGTGACCATGGGACACTCATCAATCCCGAAGTCCTCGACGGCGACTTCGTGCTCGGCCTCGGAGGGGCAGGACGCACACTCGTGTCACTGACACCCCGCGAGCACGTCAGACTCTCCGCCGACATCGGCACCGGATGCGGAATCCAAGCTCTGCTTCTGGCCCGCCACAGCGACCGCGTCATCGCCACCGACATCTCACAGCGAGCCCTGCACCTGACCGGACTCAGCGCGAGACTCAACGGCGTGGACAACATCGAATTCCGGGCAGGGTCCATGCTCGAACCACTCACCGAGCCAGTCGACCTGCTCGTGTCCAATCCTCCCTTCGTCATCACCCCGCGCACCACCGTGACCAACTTCGAGTACCGGGACGGTGGAATGACCGGCGACCGGTTGGTGCGGTCCCTGTTCACCGCGATTCCCGACCATCTCCAACCGAAAGGACGGTCCGTGTGCCTCGGGAACTGGGAGACCACCTCGGCGGTGGATGCAGGGCCGGAAGCCTGGGTTACCGACCCGGACACCTCAGTGCTCGTCATCGAACGTGAAGCCCTCGACCCCGTCGCCTATGCGGAGACGTGGATTCGAGACGGCGGAATTCCTCGTGCCGGCCAGGATTGGAACGAGGCAACCGCAGCCTGGATGGACGACTTCGATACACGCGAGGTGAGCGAAGTCGTCTTCGGCTACGTCATCATGCACAAGTCAGAACAGGCATCCTCCACGTTCAAGACCAAGGTCAGGACCACCTCGGCGATTGCGAACAATCCGCATGGACTCGGACAGTTCGTCGCGACCACATTTGAGCTGAAGTCGTGGCTGGCCACGGCTGGGGCCGAGGAGATCGCGGAGACGGTCTTCACCCGATCCCCGGACCTCGTCGAACACCGCCACCATGTGCCCGGGGAATCGGATCCGAGCTCGATCACGTTGGAGCAGGGGATCGGATTCGGGCAGGTCTTCGACCTCGATACGGCCTTAGCCGGTTTCGTCTCGGTTGCCGACGGCAGCCTGTCTCTGCGGCAGACCGCGGTGGCTCTGGCACAGCTGCTCGACGTCAACCCGACCGCGCTCGAAGACCAGCTCATTGCTCAGGTGAGACAGCTCGTCGCCGCTGGCGCAGTGCTGCCTGTGAACGGTGGGAAGACGGAATAACGGTAGGATCGAATACCGTTGCCGTAGAGATTCACTGCATCAACCCGATGCAGGTCGTGCACGATCATCAGTGTTACATTGGGCCGGATCGTCCGTTTATTCGATCATCCGGCGCCGTGAGAGGAATGTGAAAGCGTGACCACAACCGAGAAGCAGCCCCGCCGTCTCGTCATCGTCGAGTCCCCGACGAAGGCGCGAACGATCGTTGGGTACCTCGGAGAGGGTTACGACGTTGAGGCGTCGGTCGGCCACATCCGCGACCTTCCCACCCCGTCCGAACTCCCGGCAGACATGAAGAAGGGTCCGTACGGCAAGTTTGCTGTCGACGTCGACAACAACTTCGACCCTTACTACCGTGTCGACCCGGGCAAGAAGAAGAAGGTCACCGAACTCAAGCGCCTCCTCAAAGACGCCGACGAACTCTATCTCGCAACAGATGAGGACCGCGAAGGTGAGGCCATTGCCTGGCACCTTCTCGAAGTCCTCAAGCCGAAGATCCCCGTCAAGCGCATGGTCTTCCACGAGATCACCCCCGAGGCCATCGAACGGGCTTTGGAGAACACCCGTGAGATCGACACCGCACTCGTCGACGCGCAGGAGACTCGCCGTATCCTCGACCGGCTCTACGGCTACGAGATCTCACCGGTCCTGTGGCGCAAGATCCGTGCTGGCCTCTCTGCTGGCCGTGTCCAGTCCGTGGCGACGCGCCTTGTCGTCGAACGCGAACGCGAACGCATGGCCTTCGTCTCCGCCGACTACTGGGACCTCGACGTCGACCTGGGACTGCCCGACGGCACCAGCCCATTTGCAGCGAATCTGTCGACCCTCGACGGCTCACGTGTGGCCTCGGGCCGCGACTTCAACGACAAGGGCGAACTGAAGAACTCTTCGGCCATTGTCGTCGACCAGGCCAGGGCCGAGTCCTTGGCCACAGAACTCAACGGCACCGCGAAGGACGCGCTGACGGTCACGGCCGTCGAATCGAAGCCGTACTCACGCAAACCGGCCGCTCCGTTCACGACCTCGACCCTGCAGCAGGAAGCCGGCCGCAAGCTGCGCATGAGCGCCCGTCAGGCCATGCGCACCGCCCAGTCGCTGTACGAACACGGCTACATCACCTATATGCGTACCGACTCCTCATCGCTGTCGGGCCAGGCGATCTCCGCTGCTCGCAAGCAGGTGACCGAACTCTACGGTCCCGAATTCGTCCCGCAGTCGCCTCGCACCTACTCGGGCAAGCAGAAGTCAGCGCAGGAGGCTCACGAGGCGATCCGTCCCTCCGGTGATTCCTTCCGCACACCAGCTCAGGTCTCGAAATCACTCAGCGGTGATGAATTCCGCCTCTACGACCTGATCTGGAAGCGCACCGTCGCCAGCCAGATGGCCGACGCCAAGGGCAAGACCGCAACGATCAAGGTCCGCGCCGACCTCGCCGACGGCCACGACGCCGGCTTCAGTGCCAGTGGCACCGTCATCACCTTCCGAGGGTTCCTCGCAGCCTACGAAGAGGGCACCGACGCCGGACGCTATGACAAGAAATCGGACGAGTCACGACTGCCCCAGGTCGAAGAGGGACAGTCGCTGTCCGTGGTCAAGGCCGAAGCCGACGGGCACACAACGGCTCCACCACCACGCTTCACAGAAGCCAGCCTGGTCAAACAGCTCGAAGAACTCGGCATCGGCCGTCCTTCGACCTACGCAGCCACGATCTCCGTGATCCAGGACCGCGGCTATGTCACGACTCGCGGCAACGCATTGGTGCCCAGCTGGTTGGCATTCTCGGTCGTCCGTCTCCTCGAAGAGCACTTCACCAGGCTCGTCGACTACGCGTTCACCGCCGATTTGGAGTCCGAGCTCGACCGCATCGCCATGGGCGAGGAAGACCGCAATGCGTGGTTGGCCAGCTTCTACTTCGGTGACAAGTCCCAGGACCGTGAAGGCTTGAGAGAAGTCGTCGATGACCTCGGCGACATCGATGCCCGTGAGGTCAACACCGTCGTCATCAGCGAGGGTGTGAACCTGCGTGTGGGTCGTTACGGCCCGTACCTCGAGGTTCCGGCCACCGAAGAGGGTGCCGACCCGAAGCGTGTGTCGGTCCCCGAAGACCTGGCACCGGATGAGCTGACAGCAGCCAAGGCCGCTGAACTCATCGAATCGCAGGGCGACGGTGACCGTGAACTCGGTGTCGACCCCGAGACCGGACACACGATCGTGGCGAAGAACGGGCGTTTCGGCCCGTACGTCTCCGAAGTCCTGCCCGAACCTGAAGAGAAGCCCAAGCGCGGAGCGAAGAAGCCTAAGCCTCGCACCGGCTCCCTGTTCAAGTCCATGGACCTGAATTCGATCGACCTTGAGACGGCACTGACTCTGCTCAGCCTTCCCCGCGTCGTCGGCCAGGACGAAGAAGGCACCGACATCACCGCCCAGAACGGCCGCTACGGACCGTACCTGAAGAAGGGCACCGACTCACGGTCGCTGACCGAGGAAGATCAGATCTTCAACATCACCTTGGAAGAGGCGCTGAAGATCTACGCTCAGCCGAAGCAGCGCGGCGGTCGCCAAGCGGCAGCACCGTTGAAGGAACTCGGCGAGGACCCGGTGTCGAAGAAGCCTGTCGTCGTCAAGGACGGTCGTTTCGGCCCCTACGTCACCGACAGCGAGTTCAACGCCACTCTGCGCAAGGACGATTCAGTCGAGTCGATGACCCTCTCTCGCGCCGCCGAGCTCCTGGCTGAGAAGCGTGCGAAGGGACCAGCCAAGAAGAAGGCGCCCGCCAAAAAGGCTCCGGCCAAGAAGGCTCCTGCGAAGAAGTCGACGGCTGCGAAGACCACTGCTGCCAAGAAGGCTCCAGCGAAGACCGCAGCTAAGTCGACGACTGCGACGAAGTCGACTGCGGCGAAGAAGACGACCGCTAAATCAACGGCTGCCAAGTCAACGACCGCCAAGTCAACGACCGCGGCGAAGAAGTCCACGACGGCTAGGCCGAAGACTCCCTGAGGGAGCGATTGAGGTGCTTACGCTCCGGCGTTGCGTGCCTCGAGCTTCGACCAGCTTCTTCAGCGCGACGAGTTGAGGACGATCTGTGTCGGTTTCTCCGCGGAGGATCGGCACAGATCGTCCTCGACTCGCACCTGATCGCACAGGGCAGAGCGAACACAGGCCTCAGACAATGGAGTCCGAACCATGGCAGATGCACCATCGCTTTCGATCCACCTCAATGACCCAGCCGGTGACGACGCTTTCCACGCGTGGCACGGGGTGTTCGCTGCGGCGAGCTCCCACGATCGAGGTCCGGATGCTCCGGTATGGCCCGAAGCCGAACTGAGCGCCGAACTGCGCACGCAGCGAAGCTCGTCAACGACCGAGGTCTACCTCGTACACGGAGCAGCGGAAGCCGATTCGGCGATCGGCGCAATCACGCTGACGATGCCGCTCAGCGATAACCTGCACAGAGTCGACCTGGGACTCTACGTCGAACCCGGATCCCGGCGCCGAGGTGTCGGCTCCGCGATGCTCGAATTCGTTCGCTCACGCACCCGGGAGCTGGACCGACGAGTGATCGCCTCGGAGGTCTTCCGTCCCTACCGCGACGAGAAGGCAGGCGAAGGATCTGCCGATGCCGAGATCACAGTGCCCGGGATCGCCTTCGCCGAACACCACGGTTTCGCCTCTGCCATCGGAGACCTCCGCAGTGAATGCCAGCTGCCGCTGGACCCCGCGCTCGTTCGGACGATCGCCGATGAAGCGCGACCGTTCCACGAAGGGTACGTTCTCCACTCCTGGTCCGGAGACGTGCCGGAGGCGTTCGTCGAGCAATGGGCTCTCATGGAGGGCCTCATCGAAACCGATGCGCCCACGGGGGATCGAGATGTCGAACCCGAGGTCACCTCGGCGGAAGACATCCGCGAACAAGAGGCCATCTTCGTCAGGCAGTGGCGAACAAGCTTCGCAGCGATCGCTGTCGACTCAACCGGTGAAATCGCTGCATACACTCAGCTGGTCCACTCGTCGGTCGAGGCCATGGTCTATCAGTGGGGAACCCTTGTCCGTGACCAGCATCGGGGTCATCGTCTCGGGGCAGCGGTGAAAGCCGCAGCTGCGCATCAGTTCTTACAGGCGGGCTTGGACGCCCGAGCGATCATCACCTACAACGCCGAAGAGAACGAGCACATGCTCGCGATCAACCAGAGATTCGGGTTCCGTCCAGTCGAGCGGATCGAAGAGGTTGAACTCAACCTCGACGCGTCAGGCTGAGACACAGCCGGGACTGCCTAGCGGCTACTGTCCAGCCGACTCGGAGGCGAAGGAGCACAATGCTGCACCGTCGAGGCGGAAGGTCTCCCACTCGTCCTGTGCCTGCGAGCCCAGTGAGCGGTAGAACCCGATTGAGGGCTCGTTCCACTTGAGGACGCACCATTCGAGTCGAGTCAGTCCCCGCTCCTGGCAGATCTGGGCCAAGCGTCCCAGCAGGGCTTTTCCTGCCCCGTTGCCGCGATGATCGGGGTCGACGAACAGATCCTCTAACCAGATCCCGTTCTTTCCCGTCCAGGTGGAGAAGGAGTGGAACCAGATCGCGATGCCGATGATCTGTCCCTCCACCTCGGCGACGAGCCCGTATGTGTTCGCACGCCCATCGTCTGGAAACATCACAGCGGCGAAATCGTCTTCCGTGGCTTCGACCGCCTCGGGTTCGCGCTCGTAGACTGCCAGAGCATGAACCAGTCGGAGAATGTCCGGCAGGTCGTTCTTCGTCGCTTCGCGCACATTCATGAGGTCATGGTCTCCAATCGCTTGAGTTTCGTGAGCCAGGGGTCCTGGTTGTGTCGTGGTGCAGTGCTTGTCACAGCAGGTGGGTGCCGATTTTGTCCGGCAATGCCGCCAGCTCCTCGGCGGTGGGTTCACCGGGCGTGTGCGGGTCGGCGTAGGCATAGTAGGCGGCGAACGCCTCGGCGACGGTCTCCGTGGTTACCTCCGGGTGAGCCTCACTGATCGACCCGCCCGTTGCCGGGTCCCATTCGATGCCCAGAGCCGCTTCGACGTCGGTGAGGACGGCACGGATGGGGTCGGGATCCTCCACGATCACGGATGACGAGAACAGCCAGGCGCCCGAGACCACGCGCTGTGCTGTTCCGATCGCCTTGATCCGGCCGGCCACATTCACGCTGTGCTCACCGGGGCAGTATTCGCCGGGAATCTCGCCGAGGCGGGCGTCGACTCCGATGCCCCGCAGCACCTCGACGTAGTCGCGTCCGAATCCGGTGAACCTGGCGGTCGTGTCCTTGATGAACGCGTCACTGGGTTCGATGTGGTCGATGACCAGGGATCCGCGATGATAGGCGGCGGCTCGACCGCCGAGGCTGCGCAGGGCTGGAGTGAAACCATGGTCTCGGGCCGCTTCGATGGCTGTGGGGAACCCGGGGAGGAAACGGTCCCTGGCCCCGAACGCCACTGTCGGTGCTGGTCGGTACATCCGCAGCGTCGCGCCGCGGCTGCCATGTTTGACCGAGTCGAGGAGGACTCGCGCGAAGGCGAGTTCCTCGATCGGACCCAGCCCGGTAGTCGCTACTGCTGACATGGCGGTATTCGTTGTATGCACGCAATCAAGAGTAGAGGATCAGACATCGGTGAGAAGAGATCCGGGCTGTTCCGAGAGATATGTCAGTCGCGGCAGATATTGTAGGTCTGTGAGTATGTTGACGACTACAGGACATCGACTTCCCGGAGCCCCTGGCCGGTTGGTTGCCGAAACCGCTGCCTGGGGCGCGCTGATCGTACTCGTGGCGATCAGCTATGTCGTGGCTGGCACCAGCGGATTCTTCGCCACGATCGGCGGTCGAGCCTTCACCACGACGGCGGACAGCCTTGGCGCGGGAGGCTTCGATAATCGGCTGGGAAGCGTGTCGCTTCTCATCGTCTTCGTCCTCGCTGGCGCCGGACTGTTCATCCCGCAGAAGATTCTGGCGAGCAGGGGACCCGCTGTCCGCAAACTCGCGCTGAGCATTGCCGCGCTCGTCGAGGCGGGCCTGCTCATCGTCCTCAGCCTCGCGCCGAGCGCCTGGCTGACCTGGGTGGCCGCGTTGTTCCTCGGAGCCGTCGTCGGCCTCCTGATGAGCATCAACCCCTTCACCAACGAGAAGCCGTGGCGTCGGGTCGGCATTCCCGCTGCACTCCTCGTCTTCGTGTCCTTCGCCTTCCAGATCATCGGAGGTTCTGCCGCAGGCACACGGGCTCTGGGCTGGATGAGCCTCCTGGTGGGCATCGCCATGGCCGTCGGCGCCGTGATCATCTTCCTCACTCCCGAGCGGGCCCTCCACGCGGAATCTGCGACGACAGGCGCGTTCCCCTCGAACAAGGCCCGCGTGGCCAGACCTGCCGCAACCATCAAGATGCCGTGGGTGTGCATCGCATTGTTCGCGGTATTGGGAACCACAGTCATTCTGGCGCAGCCGACCGCCGTCCAACACAGCTTCGGCCAAGCCGGCTTCGCCCTCATGATTGCGTCCTGCCTCGTGGGTTGGGCCATCGGCTTCGAAATGGGTCCCACCTTCGCGCCCGGAATGTCGAGGCCGCGCGTCTCCGCGTTCGCCCTGACCGTATCGGGGATCCTCTTGATCGCCACGGGCGCCATCAACGAGCTTTCCGGCAAGTTCGTCCTCACCGCCGTCATCGCCTTCCTCGTCGGAATCGGCGTGCGCTCACAGCCCTATGACTTCTCTCGCCGGATCGGAGCCGTCGGTGGTGCTGTCGTCGCGCTCATCCTCAATGCTGTTGACTTCGGCGTCACCATCCCGGTCGGCTCGGCCATGGAATGGATGCTGGCACCCAGCGACGTGGCGTTCGGAATCATGGGACTGGCAACTCTGGTCGCCGGAGTCATCGGTCTCTTCATCTTCGACCCCCATGGTCTCCAAGGACTGTCCGTCGATATCGTTCACGGATTCCGTCCGCCCAGCGCCGCTGAGAACGGTGCCAACGACGGCATCGGAAACTCCGCGGAACGTCTGGGAGCCGGATTCTTCATCGCCATTGAGGGCGGGGACGGTTCGGGCAAGAGCACACAGATCAAACGGATTTCACAGACGCTGGCCGATGAGGGCCACAATGTCGAAGCGACCCGCGAACCAGGTGGGACAGAACTGGGACGACAGATCCGTTCGGTGCTCTTCGACTCCGAACCTCCGAGCTCCCGCACCGAGGCTCTGCTCTTCGCCGCCGACCGTGCCCACCATGTGGCCTCATTGGTGGATCCGAGCCTCGACGCCGGCAGCATCGTCATCACCGACAGGTACATCGATTCGACGATCGCCTACCAGGCCGCTGGTCGCAACTTCGATCCGAAGACAATCCTGGCGCTGAGCAAGTGGGCGACTCAGGGACTCGTCCCGCACCTGACGATCGTCCTCGACATCGACCCCGAGACTGCCGCGGCCCGGATGGGCAAACGCGGTGAGAGCAACTACCTCGACGAGGAAGACCAGCAGTTCCACCAGCGAGTGCGTCAGACCTACCTGACCCGTGCACACAAGGAACCCGCTCGCTACGTCGTCCTCGACGCCTCGGTGTCCGAAGACGAACTGACTGCCGAAATCCTCACCGCCATCCGGACCCGCCTGCCGCGCAAGGTAAGCAGTGTGTCCGAATCCGAGGCAGGCACTGTCACCGGTAAGTCCACCGGCGCCGAGGTGGCCGGAAGCCATCCGTCCCAGGCAGCCGTCGGCGGCCCGGCCGAGGAATCGGAAGACGGAGCATCGACTACCGCCGACGAGGCGGTCGCGCCCGAGCCCGGAGCCCGATTCGTTCCGGCCTCGAGCGAACGGTTCTTCCCGCAGGCCGCTGACCGTCGCGAATCCGAAGAACGCAATGACGGGGTCGAAACGGAAAGAGTCGACCTCGGCGCTGACCTGCGAGCCCCAGATGTGCAGGGTGATGACGAAGCAGCCACGACGGTGCTTCCGGCTCACGCAAGCGAACCCGAGTCCGAGGTCGCACCTCGGTTCGAGTCCGAAGTTGCAGCCGAAGCCGAACCCGAGTCCGAAACCGAATCCGACGAGGATGCGGCCACTACTGTGCTGCCAGCCCGCGGAATCACACCGAGTGCACCCTTGGCCGATGACGATGACGATGACGATGACGATGACGATGACGATGACGATGACGATGGTGATGAGGACGCTGTGCCGACGAATGAGATCGCACGGCCCGATTCCGAGGAAGCAGAAACCCGGGTGGTCAGTCAGGTCGACCGTGGTAACGAGGACGGGACACCGCCGAGGACCGATTCTCAGCCAGCAGGCGGGACCGATGCGGGGGATGAAGACGCCGCGACAACAGTTCTGCCCGTGCGCACCGCCCGACAGATGAGTCGAGAGCGACTGCAGGCCCAGGCGGAGATCGAACGTCAGGCACGTGAGCGCCTGCGTAAGCAGCGCGAACGCAACCACCAGCGCTTCAACAACCCGGAAGGTCACTGAGTGAGCGTCTTCAATGAGCTCGTCGGCCAGGACGACGTCATCACCCAGCTCGAGTATGCACTGCACTCGCCGGGCGCGATGACCCACGCCTGGCTGTTCACCGGCCCTCCGGGGTCGGGTCGTTCCAATGCGGCTCGAGCCTTCGCCGCGGCACTGATCTCAGGCGGTGAAGAACCCAATGACGTCACCGCACGCGTACTCAAAGGCCATCACGAATCGCTGACGATCATGTCGACTCAGAAATCGGTGATCACCATTGACGAAGTGCGAGAACTGGTGACGAAAGCACAGTCTGCTCCGGTCAATTCCCCGTGGCGAGTCGTCATCATCGAAGACGCAGATCGGATGAGCGAACGTACGGCCAACGTCTTACTCAAGGCCATCGAGGAACCGCCTCCAGCCACAGTGTGGCTGCTGTGCGCGCCCAGCCCCATCGATGTTCTCACCACGATCCGTTCTCGGTGCCGGCCCGTCCGCCTGCGCATTCCCTCTCGGGATGCCGTGGCCAAGCTCCTCATCGAACGTGATCACATCGATGAGGACAGGGCTAAGTGGGCGGCCGCAGTCGCGCAGAACCACATCGGTCGGGCCAAGTACATGGCGCTCAATGAATCCGCCGGTGAGGAGCGCAAACAGATCCTCGCGATCCCAGGGAAGCTGACCTCTGTCGGGGCGACTATCCGCTTGGCGGGACGCATCGTCGATGAAGCCGCGGAGACCGCGAAGTCTCGGGTCGAGGAACGCAATGCCACGGAACGAACCGATCTGATGGCGACTCTGGGCATCGAATCGGAGAAGTCCATCCCACCCTCGGCAAGATCCCAGATCAGGAAGCTTGAGGAAGAGCAGAAACGCCGATCAGTCCGCGCCCGCAACGACGAACTCGACCGGATCTTCCTCGAACTCATGAGCCTCTACCGGGACATCCTCATGCACCAGTTGGGGATCCGCGACGGGTGGATCAACGCTGGCGAAGGCGACCTCATCTCCGAACAGGCGAATAGGGACGGACCTGACACGACTCTGCTGCGCATCGACGCTATCACCGAGGCGAGACGACGATTGCAGACGAACATGTCGCCTGTGCTCATCGTCGAATCAGCGTTCGTGCTGCTGTCGAACCCCTGGCTGCTCGAGGACCGCACAGGGGCACTCTGAGGTTCAGTCCTCGTCGAGGAGCTCGCCGACCAATGCGGTGGTGAGCTCGACTCGGCGAGGAATCCACACCTGCAGGGCGTGCTCTGTCCTTGCGTGCGACCCGCCGCCCACTGTGCCGAGTCCGTCAATGGTCGGAGTTCCTACACCGGCTGTGAAATTACCGTCCGACCCACCGCCGACGGCAACGGACCGCAATGGCGGGTGCCCCAAGTGGGCGCTCAGCCGTTGGGCTCGGGCGTAGAGACCCAGTGCCATCTTCTCCTCCAGCGGGGCCCGGTTGATTCCGCCTCTGACATCGACCTTGGCTCCGGCCACAGTAGGGGAGAGGGAGCTGAGAATGCCGTCGATACGCTCCTGTTCCGCCACCGAGGCAGCGCGGGAGTCGACGCCGACAACAGCCTTGGCCGGCACAGTGTTCGTCGTCGAACCGCTGTGCATGACGGTCGGTACAACCGATGTGCCCACGGACGGATCATGCAGCTCAGCGATCTTGACGACCTGATTGGCCACTTCGATTGTGGCGTTGATGCCCTTCTCCGGTTCGACCCCGGCATGGGCGGCGAGACCGGTGACTTCGAGGGAATAGATGGCAACGCCCTTGCGAGCGATCTTCACTGCCCCGTCGGGTGCGCCGCTTTCGAAGACCAGTGCCGCCTTGGCTCCACGGGCTTCGTCCTCAATGATCTGACGTGAACCGGGGGAGCCGAGCTCTTCGTCGCCGGTCATGAGGATGCTGACGCCATCGAGACTCCCGCGCTGTTGGCGTAGTCGCGCCATGGCATAGAGAGCGATGAGCAGGCCGCCCTTCATGTCGTCAGCGCCTGGTCCACGTACGACACCGTCCGCAACCGAATAGGGAAAATCGGTGAGAGTGCCTGTCGGCCATACGGTGTCATGGTGACCGATGAGCACAACCTTGCGAGGTCCGGTGCCGAAGCGCCACAGCACGTGCGGGTGAGAATCGGTTTCGATGAGGTGAGGAGCTGCCCCGAGAAGACCAGTGCCGATCCGCGAAACCAGCTGAGCACTGCGGGCCAGTGATTCGGGGTCCTGGGAGAACGACTCACATTCGATGAGCGTCTGGAAATCACTCATGAAGTCCTTCGAGTCGAACTCGACCACGTGCGTCACCCTTTTCTCTCTTCGAATGTCTGTCTCCACCAGGTTAACGGGTGCGGTGTCCCTGAAACGTCAGCGCACGGTGCTTCACCTGTTTCGTCGAAGATCCCTCACCTCGGTGCGGGGAGCGAAGCCAGCGGATGAGTACGCGGCGACAGCGGCCACATTCGAACTCTCCGTGCCCACCGCTGCTGACGAAGATCCCAACTGTTGCAGGGCTCTTGCCGCAGCGATCGCCATGGCCTTCCCGTAGCCGTGACCCTGGTGGTCACGGTGCACAGCCAACGGCTCGAGCAGCCCCGGCCGGTTCGGACCTGCGGGCCACACCGTCGTCACTGCAACCGGCTGGTCTGAGTCGTCATACCCCAGCAGACTCTGTGCACACGAGGAGAAAGGGCCAGACATCATCGTGTGCCACCGTTGGACGAAGCGCTGTTTGTCGTCCACGGTGTAGGGCATACCGCGGAATGCTGACCAATGAACGGCAGTCCATGCCTCAGCGCTATCCGGCCCGGCAACCTCCACCCGGAGGTCGGGTTCCTCAACTGGCAGATTCAGGTCACGATTCAGAGGCGTCCACGGCTCGTCTGCCTCCCATCCGCGTTCTGCCAACCGAGCAACGAGGCAGGTTGCTCCTCGAGCCTCGACGATTGCCGATCCTTTCCCGAAGACGGCGTTGTCTAGGGGAGGGACAGCGCTGTCTGACGGGTCGATGTCGGATTCGATCTGTTGTGCCAAAGAGTCGTCATGGCTGAAGTCCGGGTCCACGGCCAGGCGCAGAAGGTCTTCCCCGTCCAGCAGTCCGATTGCCAGGACCTTGTCGTCGCACCGCCAGATCCGCATTGCTTGAGCTGTAGCTTCGGAGTCTCTCAGCGAATACCAGCCGAGGTCGCCTGTGTGAAGATGGAGCGGTCCGTCGTCGGTCTGCCAGCTGTCGAGCACGGCGCCGATGCTGGGAAGTTCTGCGGCCGTTGGAACGGCCATCTGTGCGGTGCTCATGTGACTCCTGAAGTGCGAAATGAATGCGCGGAGAAGCCCAGCATATGTGAGTTGCGTTACGTACTGAGGTCTCAGTCATTCTCCTTTTGACCAGGAGTCCTGGTTTTGGCTAAAGTTAGGTCGGTTGCCGCCTTAGCTCAGTCGGTAGAGCGATTCACTCGTAATGAATAGGTCGGGAGTTCGATTCTCCCAGGCGGCTCAGCACACCCCCTCCCGCCAGGCTTGACGGTCTGGGGGAGGGGATTTTACTTGCCTGAAGCCGGTCAGGAATGCGGTTACGAGGCGCTTTGAGACCATTCGTCGAGCATGCCACGACGGACTCAGTGCCGAAATTGTGGTGCAGCGCGTATAGTTTCGTGGTCGTGCCGACCTCCGAATGTCCCAGTTGGGCCGACGCCAGCGCTAGTCCGGCTGGCGTGAAAAAGGTCGTACCGATGGTGTTTCTGATCGTCCTCGGCGTCATCCAGCCGAACTTTGCACGCCGAACTCAAACTGGGCCCAAATCAAACTTCGCCTACTCCAGCTACTAACTCCGGCTCCCATCTCCATGCTCTGCGCAAAAATGCGCACACTGCCTACCCCGAAGACTTCGAGACCTTCTGGACCATCTACCCCAAGAACATCGACAAACGCCGAGAACATGAAACATGGGAGACCGCGAGCAAGCGAGCAGACCCAGAGCCCATCGGCTCTTGAGCCGAGGACTACCGCGACGAGCCCAACCGGGAAGACACGTACACAAAGAACACGGCAATATGGGTCAACGCCGACGTGTGGATCAACGACTCACCATCAGATCGGGCACGACCAACGGGGCGGGTAGAGCCCCGCACATTCGACCAATTGCGGCACGAGACCAGAACCTCGCACTCCGGTCACGAATCAAAGCTGAAGAAAAGGGGAGACGACCCAGGGCAAAGACAGCTCGGAGCTTAACCATGGACCTACTGCGATTCATTGCCGACCACGACGGCCGCACACTCAACGAAGACGACCTCGACGCATGGGTGTACCCAGTCGACGAGATCCCCATAATCCTCGCCGACGACTGGAGAGTAGCGATCTCCAAGCACTATGCCGGCGAAGGTGCCGCCCATGCCCGGCCCGGCGACATCCTCGCCGAAACAAAAAGGATCCGCGACCGACGCACAGGTACATGCCGACCCCAGCTTGAGTCGAATCCGCAGCGCGTGCCCTGCCCGCCGGAACTCCGTTAGGAGAACAGGAAAGCATCATGATTGCGCTCATCATCACCGTAGCCGTCGTGCCTGCCGCTGTCCGGGCCGCAATTGAGTATTCGATGGTGTGAGCGCCACTGACTATTGCGGTTGAGCGCCACCCGATATTGCCTTTCAGCGCCACCGGGTCGTGGCGGTGAGCGCCAGCCGGACACCGACACTCACCGACAGGGTCAGCCCGTGATCGAACCGACGTGCTCGCGCATGTTCATCTCCCCAGTCGTGATCCAGATCGTGTTGTGAACGATACGATCCATGATCGCATCCGCGTGGACACCGGACCCGAGCAGTTGATGCCAGTCCTTCTTCGCATACTGGGTGCAGAACACCGTCGATGTCGTATCGTAACGACGTTCAAGGAGCTCGAGCAGCATCGAACGGACATCGTCATCGGGTTCGTCGAGCAACCATTCATCGATGACTAATAGCGTGAACGCCGAGTATTTGCGCAACCATTTTTCCCGACCGCCCGGCTTATCCTGCGCAGTGGCCCACGATTCTTCAAGATCGGGCATGCGAATGTAGTAGGCACGGTAGCGATGCTGACAGGCCTGCTTCGCCAGCGCCGACCCCAGATACGACTTGCCAGACCCGGTGAACCCCTGGAACACGACATTTTGCTGCCGGGTGATGAACGAGGCGGTTCCGAGTTGGGCGATGACGTCACGGTCGAGGCCGCGCTGGTCGATCAACGCGATCCGACGCAGATCCGCATCGGGATATCGCAGTCCAGCCCGGCGGATGAGCCCCTCGACTTTCGCATGGGTGAAGGTGGCATGAGCGTCATCGACAGCGAGCTGGATGCGCTCTTCGAATGGCATCCCCAGGGTGAGAGCGTCGTCTTGGGCATCGAATGCGCTCAGCAGGCTTGCTGACCCCATTTCACGCAGTTTCCGTTTCGTTTCGTCATCGAGACGAGTCATCGTTGTCCTCCTGCGTAGTAGTCTGCTCCACGAACGAAACCGACCGTGGACGTTGGTCCAGCAGCGGGCAGCCCGGACGGTTCAGGACTTCGTCTGCGCTTGCTGGCCGGCATGTCTTGCCCACTGTCGAGAATCGGCCGCAAATGCGCATACCGTGGTGATCGAATCCGACCCGATAACGCGATGCCAGCGGCTGCTTCGACTCGCTTAGGAGAGAATCGGCGAGACAGGCGCAGCACTGCCAGTGCCGCGTTCAGTCCCTGTTCCTCAACGGGCACGGACTCGAAGATCCGGTTGATCACCGTCGTCGTGTCTTGTCCGATACGAGCTGCCCATTCCCGCACGCGAGGCCCGTCCCATTGTTGATACCTCTCACCATGGGACAGGTCGCCATCGTGGGTGTGATGGGTGTTGATGACTCCTGCCGGCGGAAGCAGGTGACTCGAAAGCCGCGTGTGCCCGTCGAAGATCTCGACTGTCGTTTCCGTGATCCGTAAGTCGACGCTGGAGCCGACATGCGCATAGGGCACGGAGTAGAAGTTCTTCTCGAACACCACGTGTCCGTCTTTGCGGACTTTCCTCCCATAGATCCAGCGGCTGATCTCATAAGCAACCGCCGGCAGCGGTCGCAGCAGTGGCCGTTCCTCGGCGTCGAAGATCGATGCTCGTGATCCGGGGCGTTTCTGAAACGGCTGGGCGTTATAGGCCCGCATTCGTTCATAGATCGCCTCACGTAGCTGAGGCAGTGTTCGAAAGGTCTGTCCGCGCAGTGCCGCGATGACCTGGGTGGCGATATTGCCGACCGTGTTTTCAACACTGGCCTTGTCTTTGGGTTTCCTGACTCGGCCCGGCAGGACGGCTGCCGAATAGTGTGCAGCCAGCTCACGATAGGCATCATTGAGGATGATCTCTCCTTCCCGAGGATGGGAGATCACGCCGGTCTTGAGATTGTCGGGCACGATTCGGGGCACGCTGCCGCCGAACCAGTCGAACATCGCTATATGCGCCCGCAGCCAGGTGGCCTGTTTCATATCCAGGGCCGGTTCAACAAACGCGTAGCGCG
The DNA here is from genome assembly GCF_014897515.1 of Brevibacterium sp. FME17. Classification (NCBI taxonomy): domain Bacteria; kingdom Bacillati; phylum Actinomycetota; class Actinomycetes; order Micrococcales; family Brevibacteriaceae; genus Brevibacterium; species Brevibacterium sp. FME17. The sequence continues at coordinate 4,642 of NZ_JABUYD010000020.1, read as the reverse complement.
AGAACGGCAGGCAAACGACGAAGAGAAAGACTTTCGTCTGTGTGCCCGCGAGCGGGTCGGCAAGCGTCATCGTTTTGCCCGACCAGTCGACTTCGACGCTTTGGCCGGCCTTGTGTCCGACTCGAGAGGCCAGGCCGGAAACGAGGACATGGCGTTGGTAGTTTTTACAGTACCGGTCATAGCCCATCGCCGGCGAGTCTGTGGTGGCGCAGGCGTCACGGTACTCGCTATGCAATAGTTTCAAGGTCACCCCGACGCGAGCGAGTTCGCGGTGGACTTCACTCCAATCAGGTTGGGCGTAGACACTCTCATGCTGGCCACGGCCAGGAAACAGTCGAGCGTAGACATCGGCATCCGGCATCCCGGCTACCTCGTCGTAGGACAGCCCCACGGCGTCAGCGGCGGCGATGACGGCGTCGACGGAATGTCTCGACATGCCCTGAGCGGCGATCTGGCGGCGAGAGAGTCCTTCAGATCGGAGGCGAAGCACCAACTTCGCTTTGATTTTGCGTACCATTCGTTTTGCTCCTTCTACCGCGTGAGTGGCCACGCAGTAGAAGGAGCCTAGAAACAGGTGGCGCTGAAGTCGAATATTCGGGGGCGCTCACGACGCCGGTCGACACCCAAGACAGGTGGCGCTCAAAGACGAGCGCAGTGGCGCCCAAGAAGCCGAATATTCACGCAATCCTCCTTGAATAACATTATGGGTGTCATGGGCGACCCGAAAGCGCCTAGAACGGGCGCACAGCGCTTCAACCTCACCAAACGCTTGGGCTGAAACGGAACCTCACCAACCACGTGTCAGGACTGAGAAAAGTCCCGTAGGTGAGGACAAGCTACAACCATGAAAGAGATATATAGTCGAGGGCGAAACGCGATCGCAGCGGAGCATCGACGGTTGCTACAGATCCAGCTCCTCAGCGACGTCGACCGGCAGGATCGCGATTGTAATTCCTTCTCTGCCCATGACCACCCCGACGAACTCTTCGCCGGCATCGAGGGGCTTCGCGAGACGCCGGGCGAATCCTTTGTTGACGTAGCCGTAGATGTGTTTCGAGCCGGGATGAGCAACAGCTATTGCGTTGGGATCGGACTTGTTCCCGGGCTCCCTGCGAAGGTGAATGCGATCGCCAACCTTCAATCGTGCGGCTGGATAGTTCTTCCACCCTCGAACGTTCAGGTACAAGATGCCCAATCTTGCCAGCGCCAGGTTGCCGGGGGAGGGCTGCTTACCGGACTCTTCACTCACGAATCGGAACTCACCGTCGCGGCGCTCAACTCGGAAGGCGAGCGTTTTAGCGGAGTCACGAACCAGTTCGGAATCAGCTTCTTCTTTCGAAAGCCACGTGTCGCTGGTAGCCGAAGCGCTGCTTTTGGTCAGATCGGAGGTATCCAGTGCAGCGGCGTCGACAGGCTGTTGAAGACTCGATGTCTTGAGGAATTTCGCCACCAACCAGCATATGAGGGCAATGCCGAAAAGGATGCCGACTATTTCCCACATGAGGTGACCTCCGTGTCTACCGTTTTCCGAACTATAGCCGAAGTCGTCGTAGAGGAGAAGCTATGAGCTGGGTCGGGAAGGCCGAAGATCACGCCAGCGCTCACCACACCTATGAGCACCTTGGGTACGGCGAGAACATGCGGATCCACAAGGTGTTCGTCGAGGGTGCGAAGTGGCAGCGCGATCAACTCCGGACCGACGAGGCAGTCGAGCGGATGGCGCAGGGGATACTCGCCACCTTCGCGGAAGTCATAGAAGCACAGGACAGGCGACTCCCGCCCACTACGGACGTGCAGCGCCGCCATGCCGAGAAGTACGCCCGTGCCGCAATCAAAGCACTTGTCGGAGAGGAGTCACGACCATGAATGAATACTTGAACGTCCTCGACTACATCACTCGCCGCTACGGGCCCGGCCCGAACCGCCACTGGTGGGGCATCGCACACCGACGTTGGCTACTCGACAGCGGACGATACGTGCGATCAGGGGAGCAACGCAGCGCACGCGCAGGGACGCCGGCAGGACTGCGTGTCGTCGGGGAGGCAGGTGCGGAACTGGTGAGACTTCGCCGCTTCGATCAATGAAGCGTGTGACGACATGGGAACCCGTTGTCGAGTTGTTATTCATCTGGTCGCTCCACCCCTGCGGCATGGTGGAAGACTCAGACTCAACGTCGAGACCAACGGAGATGAACAGCTTCATACCGCCGGTGCGGTTGCGGTTCATATCATCGATGCTGTCGGCCCCGGCGAGCATCCCGGCTACCAGGGACATGACTTTCCCACCCGGATTGGCTCCCTTGTCAGTGGGGATATGCACGCGGTCGGCCACAGCCCTTGGCAGGCCTGTGTCTTGGGCGAGTTTCACCAACGGGATCAGCCCAGTGTCGGCGATGAGGCGTTCATCGTCGAAGGTGTGGGACAGGCCGGTGGGAGTGTGATTGAATAGCACCAGCGAGGTGCTCCTTCCTCGTGGGTATTTAGGACTTAAGACATCACTATTTTCCCACGTCAGAAGGGGCATTTCCATTTTATCTGGTTGCCAATACCGCCCCAATTATCGGCGGATCAGGGCTAAAGGGTCGAAATGTTCTTTCCACCGCTCCTCATAGGTGAAAAGACGTTCAGCTAGCCTCGAGGACATCAGGCGCCTGGTCGCCCTTACACCGCAATCTCATGCATTCGCGTCCCACAAGCGTCCTTTGCGTCACCAGTGCGGATGGAACTGATTCCGCCTCGATTCGCTCACTGAACAGTCGTACCTTCTGCGGTCTGGGGTGAAGTCTGAGTCTCGACCGTTGTGTTGTGGCTTTCCGGTCTAGCGTTCCCCACAGATAGCAGAGTTCGTCGCCCTCCGCCATATGTCGATAGTGCAACAGATTCGGGTCAGTCTCCTGAACAAGTGGCTAGTGTCGGGCATTGCTTCAAGCGCAGGGTGAGAAGGTTGCTGATCGTGGGCATATTGCTGAAGTCTTGATTGAGAAGTGGGACAAGGCGGGAAGGCTATGTTCTTGAAATACGATCTAATTCATGACCACTGTCTCCTTGTGAAGCGGGTGAGTTTTATTGAAATCTACCTCATAAGTATGAAGACAGCTTGTCAAGAGTATGTAAGACTGGAGCTGAAGCACACCCTATGACCTGGAAGGACGTATCCCGCATGAGAACAGCAATGAGAGCATCAACCTTCGTGGTCTCAGGACTGTGCGCGTTGTCGATGATGGTCGGTATGGGCGCTATACCGTCATCAGCGGCTGAAGCTCGCGGTCCAAATCAAGCGTCAATTGAGGATCTGCATTTGGCACTGGAGGATCTCAAAAAGGTAGATCCTGATTCAGTCGAAGGTGACATTTCCGAGGAGGCCCTCACGGACGAGTACAGCAGAGGTGGCCTGGTCGCATATGGCAAGCCGAACGGATGCTCAACTCCTAAATCACTTGATAAGGCTGCCAAGAAGTGGAACAAAGTTTTCAAGAGCGTCTGTAATAGCCACGATAAATGCTATTCAAAAAATTCGAGTAAAGATCGTAAAACATGCGACAAGGACTTCAGGTCCTCGATGTACAATGTGTGCGGTTTTCGGAAAGACATGAAGACCTGCAAGAAGGTTGCGAATGTATATTACGCAGGAGTTCGCGCGGGTGGCTGGAGAACCTATGAAGGAAAGGGTAAAAACAATTGATTCCCTACACTAAGTCTGCGAAAGTCATTTTTGTAACACTGCTCTGTGTTACGGGAGCACTCGTCCTCTATAGTCTGGGAGTGTCAATCTGGTCACTTGTCGGAGAAGAGGGATGGGTAGCTAAGTCAGCGTGGGCCGTATTCAGCTGGATTGTCACATTCCCATTCCTGTTGGCACTGGCGATTTGTTCCATCGCTCTTTCGGCTACCAAGAGATCTAGAAAAGCAAAATATCTTGCGCGAAGGTCACCTGGAAATGTCTAAGTGATCAATTGCGCAGGAGTCCCCGCCAAGTATCAGCGTTGGCGGGGACTTTTTGTGTTCAGAATGATGATTTTGTCGAAGAGATTGTTTGCATGTAGAAACGCTGGAAACGGTGCGCTCAGGGGGGACTGATGCAAGGAGAGGTGTCAGTGTGAGTGTCATGCTGCCAAGGCAGCTCGCTCTATGATTGCTTCGTACTAAATCGGTGTCAAACGACCCAACCGGGCTTGTCGTCGGCGGCGGTGATACGTCCGCTCGATCCACGTCACGATCGCGATCCTCAACTGGTCTCTGGTCGCCCATCGGCGGCGGTCGAGCACGTTCTTCTGCAACAGTGCGAAGAAGCTCTCCATCGCTGCGTTATCGCCAGCCGCGCCGACTCGTCCCATCGACCCGATGATGCCGTGACGGGCCAGAGCCCGAGTGAATTTCTTCGATCTGAATTGGCTGCCGCGGTCGCTGTGCGTCACGCATCCGCCCACGTCACCACGCCTGGTCACGGCCATCTCGAGGGCATCGACAGCCAACCGGGCCTTCATCCTCGAACTGATCGAATAGCCGACGATGCGCGAGGAGTAGGCGTCCTTGACCGCGCAGAGGTACAGCTTGCCCTCATTCGTATGGTGCTCCGAAACGTCGGTCAACCACAGCTGGTTCGGGCCATCAGCTCGAAACTCGTGCCGGGTCTTCCCGTCGGC